>CAISCV010000150.1 GCA_903883945.1 uncultured Chitinophagaceae bacterium
AGGTCTAATAGAGGCAACTACAAAGAACATAGAAAGCTATGGGGTTGACCATCACAAGGTATGGAGGCACTTAAAGAAGAATGGCGAGTTGATGTATATGGAAATAAGTGCCCGTGTTTTTGAATTAAATGGCAAACTTGTTTCCATCAATCATAACCAGGACGTAACCCAAAAGAGAATTTTAGAAGAGCGGCTTAAGATGGTAGATTTTGGGTTCAGGAACATATCAATGTCTATGTTCTTTATTGGTGAGGAAGGTCATTTCATTGATTATAATGAAGCAACAAACAAAATGTTGGGTTATACTCACGAAGAATTTAGTAAACTCACCCTGTTTGACATCAATCCAAATTTTAACAAAGAAACTTGGGCGATACGTTGGCAAAACATTCTGTCTAAACCGAATCAGCGGGCGTTCAGCTCTTTGAGAAAGAAGGACGGAACAATGATCGATGTTGAGATTAATGTAAATATCATCAACATTCAAGATGTAAATATTTGTTGTGCGTTTTACACCGACATCACCGAGAAGAAAAAGGCAGAGGAGCGTCTTAAGATGATTGATTTCTCTTTTAATAACGTAGCAATACCAATTATATACCTACAGAAAGATGGATCAATTTATGATTGCAATAAAGCTTTCTGTGCATTAAATCGTCTAAAGAAAGAAGAAATAGTACCTTATACAGTATTTGATTTTGGGTGGAACTACACCAAACAATCATTCAACGAATATTGGGAAAGGGTAAAGGAAAAAGGGTCTTTTATTTATCAGGACAAGCGGAGTAGGAAAGATGGGACTTTAATGGATATAGAAATAAACCCCAATTTTATACAATTTGGGGAAACAGAACTTATCTGCACGTTTACAAGTGATATAACTAAAAAGAAAAAGACAGAAGAAAGACTAAAACTATCAGACTATATTATTAAGAATGCTACAACAGCTATCTATCTAATTCTGTCTGACGGGTCTATTTATGATTTCAATGAAGCAGCACATACTATGCTTGGTTATACAAAAGAGGAATTTGCAATGCTTCATCAAAAAGATATTGACCCTACATTGAACACTAAAACAATTGCCGCAGGATGGGTGATACTTAAACGAGATGGTAAATTAAGCCATACACATAAACTTCTTAAAAAAGATGCAACACCGGTAGAAGTGGAAATATTAGCCAACTTTATAGAATATAACGGATTGGAGTTGAACTGCGCATTTGTTACTGATATAACTGAGAAGAAAAAGGGGGAGTTTAACCTAAGACTTTTTGAGTATTCTTTTAAAAACTCAGGGATGGCTAAGATTTTTATTACAAAGGAAGGGCATTTGTTTTTTCACAACAAAATGGCAGCAAATCTGCTTGGATATACTTTTGAAGAGTTTGATAAATTAACAATTGCTGATTTAATAGTAGAGCCATCGGATAACTATTGGGCACAGCGATGGGAAGAATACAAAAAGTTGAGACACCATTCGTTTGAGAGAAAACTAAAGAAGAAGAGCCATGAATTGATAGACACTCAAATAGATGTTAGTTTTTTTAGCTTTGAAGACATTGAACTTGTGTTTATTTCATTTGGGGATATAACAGAGAGGAAAAGAGTTGAAGAAAGACTTTTATTATTGGAAAAAGTAGTTACCGAAACATCACAGGCTGTTGTAATTTCAGATGCTACTGAAGGAATGGATACTCCTGTCATCTATGCTAATGCTGCCTTTACTAAAATAACAGGATATACTTTTGATGAGGTTAAAGGGAATAACCCAAGAATCTTGCATAGGGATATGAACACAAAAGATGAAACAGGGCGCGTGATTATGAGGAACGCCATAAAAGATTTTGTTCCATGGAAAGTGGAAGTAGTCAATACAAAAAAGAATGGCGAACATTACTGGGCTGAGGTTTCTGGATTCCCTGTTTTCGACAAAGCAAGAGATAAATATACCCATTGGATAGCTATACAGATTGATATTAGTTCTAGAAAAAATGAAGAGGAACGTTTAAAATTGTTAGAGTCGGTGATTATGAATACTAAAGATAGCATTTTAATAACCGAAGCAGAGCCATTTGATAAACCAGGTCCAAGAATAATTTTTGTAAACCCTGCCTTTACAAAAATGACAGGATATACCCCTGAAGAGGTAATTGGTCAAACACCCCGATTATTGCAAAACGAAGAAACTGACAGAAATGAATTAGATAAATTGCGTATTGCAATGAAAAATTGGGAGGCTGTGGAGATAACGGTAGCAAATACTAGGAAAAATGGCCAGAAGTTTTGGAATAACTTTAGTATGACTCCAGTTGCCAATGAAAAAGGATGGTTTACGCATTGGATAGCTGTAGAACGTGATGTGACGAAAGAGATAGAAGCTGCATTAGAAAAAGAGAAGTTACTTGAGGAACTAGTACAAAATAACAAAGAATTGAAGCAGTTTAGCTATATAACAACCCATAATCTAAGAGCACCATTGACCAATCTTATTTCTATCTGCAATTTATTAAAGACTGATAATATTGAAGATGAACGTACTGTAAAGCTAATAGAAGGTTTTAAAATTTCTACTCATCATTTGAATGACACCTTAAATGATTTAATTAAAATAGTAATCATTAAAGAAAATGTGAATCTAACTAAAGGCGAGTTAAATTTTGAAGAAGTCTATTGTAATGTAAAAGATTCTATTTATATGAAATTGATAAATAGTGTAGTAACGATTGAGGCGGACTTTACGGAAGCTCCAGTAATTACATTTAGCAAACCTTATTTAGAAAGTATTTTTTTAAATTTGTTAACCAATTCAATAAAATATGCGCATCCTAAAAGATACCCTATCATAAAAATTAAGACTACAAAAGAAAAAGATGGCAAAACAAAACTTACCTTTTCCGACAATGGAATAGGTATGAACATGAATAGTGTTAAGGATAAGATATTTGGGTTATATCAACGTTTTCATAGCAATACAGATAGTAAAGGGATTGGTTTGTATCTAATTCATTCGCAAATAACGGCTTTGGGTGGTAAGATAGAAGTGGAAAGTGAAGCGAATGTTGGTACTACTTTTACAATTACCTTTAAATAAAAAGGGTGAGAAAAATAGTTTTGTTCGATGTTAATGGTATACAACAATAACAACTAGTCTATAAATGCTTCGAAGTCTAGTGCAGCTCAACTGGTGCATAAATGTCTCGAACTTGTTCATGCCTTCCATTGGACTGTCCGTTACTAAAGGCTGAATAGAAACAACTTTATATATAGTACATGCCACATGCTATAATCTACAGGTATTAGCACATAGCTTGAATCGTATTCATTTACTAAGATAGTTTTACAACAACAGATATGTAGACGTTACTAAATCCACCTCTTGATAGACAAGGCTATTTATTAATATAAAATAAATTTCATTATTTGAAATTTGTTACAGATCGCCATCATGGTAATAATTTTTAAAAATACAATTTCCGATTTTGGAATTATATATCCATTAGCTGTAGACCCGCTAAATAATTTGTATGCAATAACAAAAAATACAGACTGGAGCAGTTTTTTCTCCAATCGTCGATATTACGCTGATTGGGTTCTAGATGGTTCAAAATAAAAACAATCATATTCAGTTTTAGAAGATATCTATTACGCTATTCGAATACTAAAACTGAATGTAAAACAAATTAAAAAAGGGAGACGCTAGTAAATGATTCACTAGCGTCCCCCATTGTTGCCATTTGATACTAATTAGAAACTATTCGCCCGTTAATGTTAACGGATAGGCATAGGTTCCTTGGAAACCAGGATATATACCCATCAACCTTACGGTACCTCCTTTGGCATTAGTCAATGCCTTTTTGAGGTCGTCTACATTTTTAATTTCCTCGTCGTTTACACTTGTAATAACAAAGCCATCTTGCATTTTTGTTGCTTTCAACAAACCTTCTTTTATCTTCTTTACCAATACACCCCCACTAATTTCATTGGCTGTAGCCACTTTTTTATCTATATTTTCCAGATCTGCACCCAAAGATTCTATGATGCTTTGGTTTTTAACTACCTCAGTGTTACCTACTTTATTTTTCAACAATACGTTAGCGGTTGTCTCTTTTCCATCTCTTAAATAGGTAATAGTTATTTTATCACCTGGCTTGTAACGAGCCACTTGTTCCACCAATTCGGGACCGGTAGTAACTTTTATACCATTGATTTTGGTAACCACATCACCCTTTTTGATACCTGCAAGGTTGGCAGCACCACCAACAGGTGTTTCCATTACAAACACTCCATCCACATCTTTGATGCCTTGTTTGGCTTTTTCTTCGTCGCTCATAGCCTCATTTGGGTAAGAGATACCTATAAATGCTCTTTGAACTGTACCAAATTTGATGATATCGTTTACTACTTTCTTTACAATATTAACCGGGATGGCATAAGAATACCCTGCATAAGAGCCAGTTGGGGAGGCAATAGCAGAATTAATACCAATGAGTTCGCCATTAGTATTAATCAGTGCCCCACCACTATTACCCGGATTTACAGCCGCATCTGTTTGTATGAAAGATTCCACCGGTGTAGAACTTTGTTTCTCGTTGATGTTGATACTTCTGGATTTTGCACTTACAATACCGGCAGTAACAGTTACATCCAAGTTTAAAGGATAGCCAATAGCTAGTACCCATTGGCCTAGTTTAGCTTCATCGCTATTACCATAAACAAGAAATGGAAGATTTTTGGCGTCTATTTTCAATACAGCCAAATCGCTGCTTGGATCGGTACCTAAAAGTGTTGCCTTATAACTTTTCTTGTTTGGAAGAGTGATGTTTATCTCGTCCGCTCCATCTACTACGTGGTTATTGGTTACAATCAAACCATCTTCACTGATAATTACACCACTGCCACTAGCCCTTTGTTCAGGAATAGTTTGAACCCTTGGCCCGTTAAAAAACTGATCGAACATATCACCACCAAACATATCACCAAAAGGGTTCTTTTGTTGAGGTACATTACTTGTAATCTGACGCGCTTTTGTTTTTGTTTTGATATGCACAACAGCTGGTGTAGCAGTCATAGCAGCTGATGTGAAATCGAGACTTGAGCTTGGACCATTGTTATTACCACCAAAGAAACCTGCATAGTTGGCAGGTATCTTACCGGGCTCTTGAAGACCAGCATACTGGTTTTGCATTAGCTTGGTATAACCAAAAACACTTACTAATGCAGTTGTGGCACTTATTCCCACAATCGTTAAGATGTTTTTTACATTCATAGTACTAATTTTTTTGTGCGTTTAACAAATAATATGCCTTTCCAAGTGTAAATAAACAAATATGTTGCTTAGTCAGTTTAGATTGTTTTTCTATTAACAATATTTTTACGACTAATTACATTTTGTCAGTTTCTATCCAAAGAACCTGCAATATTTACAAGTACTCAACGGTGGTAAATGTAACAGTACCTTTGGCAAGTTTTCGTTAAAAAGAAATGAAAGATATAAATATCAGGATGAATGGCAAATAACTACTTTCAATTTAAGCAATTTATCATACACCAACGGTATTGTGCCATGAAGGTAACGACCGATGCTTGCCTGTTTGGGGCTTGGGTAGCTAGAATTGGTAATGGCAAATCGGAAGTTGTTCCGAACCGCATACTAGATATAGGAACTGGTACGGGATTACTAACACTTATGGTAGCACAAAAGAGCGCAAACGTAAAGATTCACGGTGTGGAAATAGATATTGAGGCAGCAAAAGAAGCAGGAGATAACTTTAACGCTTCGGCATGGTCAGAAAGAATAAAGGTTATAAAGGAAGATATAATTAATTATAAGACAGCTATTCTATATGATTTTATTATCACTAATCCTCCCTTCTTTCTTAATGACCTAAAGAGTAATTCTTCAAAAAGAAACCTCGCCATGCACAGTGCGGCATTAAGCCTGAATGATTTATTGGTTTCCATAAAAAGACTATTAAAACCCAATGGGCAGTTTGCTATTTTGCTACCAATGCATCGTTCATCAGAGTTTGAAGAAAACGCTCGTACTCTGGGTTTCTACATACAAGAAAAAGTAATGGTAAAACAAACGTCCGACCATCCCCCCTTTCGTAGTATGCTTCTGTTTGGTTATGATGCAATAATCGCAACTGAAAGAGAGCTGATTATCAAGGAAAATGATAGCTATACATCCGATTTTATTGCTTTATTAAAAGACTATTATCTGTACCTGTGAGTACGCTGTAAAAATGTGTGAATACATCTGACCAAATTCCCCTACTTTTGCCGCCTAAAAAATTTTAAGTAAAATGAAAACAGTTACAATCGAAGGACAATTGAGAACCGGAGTTGGCAAAAAAGCTGCCCGTCAACTACGCGCTCAAGAACTAGTGCCTGGTGTAATTTATGGTGGGCCAACTGAAGTAACCTTTGCTGCTCCAGCAAAAGCCTTCAAACCATTAGTATACACAGGCGAATTCCAGTATGCGCAAGTAAATTTGGAAGGAAAGATTTATAAATGCATCTTGAAAGACTTACAGTTTGATACAGTAAGTGATGCGTTGATTCACGTTGATTTACTAGAATTGGTAGATACAAAAAAAGTAATTGCCGATTTGCCATTGAAGTATACAGGTACTTCAATAGGTGTTAAAGAAGGTGGTAAATTAGTAGTTAAGATGAAGAGTATTAAGGTAAAAACTTTGCCTAAGTTCCTTAAAGAATTCATCGAAGTAGACATTACAACACTAGCTTTGAATGAAAACTTACGTGTATCTGATATCGTTACCTCAGAAATGGAAATCATGAACTCACCACGTATTCCAATTGCATCGGTAGTAATGACTCGTCAATTGAAACAAGCAGAGGCAAGTGCTGCAAAAGACGAAAAGAAGAAATAATTTTTCTGAATTTATTTATAAAAGAGCCCCTTCAAATGAAGGGGCTTTTTTTGTATGTGGCCTTTAACAAAATTTACGCTGTGACCTAGGCTAAAGATTGCAATGGAATGTTTTCAAAATAATTGGAGCAGGTTACAACACACCTCTACATGGATTCGAAAATAAAACTTAAACATTTAAAATAAAGTTTAAATCCGCTAGGATTCGTTAGCTACTTTTTGCCCCATATCCAATATACAATCGCGCCTATCAATATTAAAAAAAGCCCATAGAAACTCACCCACGGTTTGAGGGTAAAGCCATAATATAAAATCCAGGCGTTGATAGATAGAAAAAGTATAGGCGTAAAAGGGTAGCCCCATGTTTTGTAGGTATGTGGTTGAGATGGAAAGCTTTTTCGAAGTTTAAAAATGCCAAATACTGTCAGACTTGTGGAAAGGGTTAGTGTAAAACCTATCAGATCAATCACAAACTGAAATTGGTTCATTAATACCAATACAGCAGCCACTAGAGACTGTGTAATGATAGCATATGAAGGAGAACAATGTTTATTGGTTCGTGCCAGAAAAGCAAGTTTAGGTACTTCATCCTGCAAGCAAGCACTCACACGAGGCCCTGCAAAAGTCATGGCACTGATGGTACTTACCAATGAAATGGAGATGATAATTGCCATTAAAGAAGCTCCTATCTTACCAAACATATATTGTGCAGCTACAAAACCTACCTCTAATTGCCCTTTCATTGCATCTACGGGTGCTGCGTGCAGAAAAGCCCAATTGAGTAATACATATAATACCGTAACAATACCGGTGCCTGCTATCAAAGCGATCGGTAATTTTTTCTCAGGATTCTTCATCTCACCAGCTATGTACGAAGCTGCATTCCAACCTGTGTAAGCATAAGAAACCCAATAGAGATTTACGCCGAAAAATGGACTTGTAAAAACTTCCTTCCAGGCTTTAATAGACGGGGAAACGTTGATAGTGTGATGGGCTTTGGTGAGAAAGCCAGCTGCTATTAAAAAACAGATAATACAGATATTGGCAATTGTTGCTAGCTGCTGAAACTTGCTCCCAATCATCACGTGCCAGGAATGAATGGCAGTAATGAGTATCAGCATCCCTAACCCAGTCGAAAGTATTGGCAACGCTGGAAATACACTATGCAAATAATTACCCAATGCAATGGAAACAGCTGCCACAGGAGCGGCGAATCCTACAAAAGCAGATACCCATCCTGCCAAGAAACCAAGCAATGGATTATATAAATTCTTTAAGAAATTGTATTCCCCACCGTTATTGGGGAATGCTGCCCCTAGTTCCCCATAAACCAATGCACCACATACAGCAATGATGCCGCCTACTACCCACAACATCAATACCCCAAAAAGAGTTTGCATATTGCTAAGTTGAAAACCAAGGCTGGTATAGATACCACTACCAATCATATTGGCTATTACGAGGGCAATTGCTGTAGGAACCCCAAGCTGTCTCTTCATAGTTTCTATTCTGTAAAATAAGGAAGATGAAATGTAATACTCCCAAATGTAATAGAAGGAAGGATTGCAATATGCATCTACTACCAGTCGAAAGTGTAATATGTATAATTAAAATTAAAAAACAAGTCGAACACAACAACAAAATGCCTTTTTATATGTCTTACACATCAGTAATGTTTCAAATATATATTATTAAAATGTCTTTGAATTGATTTAATTAAAAGATGTTTTTTGATCAAATTGAAATAAAACTTGTATTTTGGCATTTTATCAGTTGAATTTTTAACTTTAAACATCTTAAATGAAAAAACTTATGAAGTTATTGTTTACATTTTTATTAGTTTCTTTTTCGTGTGTCTTATTCGCACAGAAAACAAAAGTCTCAGGTGTAGTTACCACTAATGGCCTTCCTGTCGAAGGTATTCTGGTAAAGGTGAAGTCCTCCAAATCGGGTACTGCTACAGCCAAGGACGGGTCGTTTACAGTATCAGTAGCCGCAATTGATGATTTGGAAATAAGTGGCATTGGTTTTACAACCAAGAAAGTACATGTAACCAATGCAAGTTCAAACCTGAATATTGTTTTAGAAACAAGTGCAGTAGAATTGAAAGAGGTGGTAATGGTGGGTAGTCGCAGAGGTGGCAGGGTAAAAACCGACTCGCCTGTGCCTGTAGACGTAATAAGCTTAACTTCTGTGGGACAAACAACCGCTAAACCCGATTTAGAATCAATGCTGAATATGGCTGTTCCTTCTTTTAACTATAACAAACAAAGTGGTGCCGATGGATCTGATGCCATAGACTTTGCTAGTCTAAGAGGATTGGGATTTGACCAGACGCTAGTATTGATAAATGGCAAAAGGAGACACCTAGCAGGGTTTGTTAGTGAATTCGGAACGAAAGGGCGAGGTAATTCAGGAACAGATTTAAATGCAATACCTGAGGCATCAATAGATAGAGTTGAGATATTGCGTGATGGGGCTTCGGCACAGTATGGCTCGGATGCTATTGCTGGCGTATTAAACATTATACTGAAAAAAGATGTAAATCATTTGTCTATAAATGCAGGATTTAGTGGTTATTACGACCATAAGTATAATACATTAAACAATGTTGACCCATCCCAATACTATACAGGTTCTCAATTGGATGGCCAAACCTTCAGTTTAGGGGCTAGCAATGGATTTAAGCTAGGGAAAAATGGCGGATTCATAAATTTGAGCGGTAACTTTTTAACGCAAGGGAAAACATTCAGAGCATTGCCAGATACAAACTGGTCTACCAATCCAAACTCTAAGTATGTAGCTCCATATATAGCTGAGTACAGGCGTGCCTTTGGTGATGGCTCTGTAACCTCAGGAGGTGGAATGTATAATATGGAACTTCCTATTGCAGGAACAAAAACGACCTTCTACTCTTTTGGTGGCGTTAATTACAAACACTCCAATGTATATGCATGGTCTAGAAACTTCCATAGCCATCCAGAAAAGTTTCCTACTAATCCAGACGGTAGTTTAATTTTTGTCCCAGGCATCATGCATGTTTTTGATCCTACGCCAGGACAGCTGGACACTGCTAATGTATTTTATAACCCAGAAGAAGATGTTTACATAAAAGATGGCTCCATTGCTGTTGGCTTTAAGGGGACATTCAAAAGTGGCTGGGATTGGGATATCAGCAATGTAACTGGTTATAATGATTTTCACTATTTTGGAAACAACACTTTCAACGCAACACTTCCTCAAAGTATAGTTGCTACAAAAACCAGGTTTGATGATGGCGGGTTTAACTTTTTACAAAATACCACCAACTATGATATGAGCAAGCACTTCGATAAAGTTGCAGAAGGATTAACACTTTCTTTTGGAGCTGAAATGCGTTACGAAAATTACAAGATATACAAAGGCGAAGATGACTCTTGGGGGTATAATGTACCGCAAAAACTATATCCAAACATGATTGGTGATGGATATGCTGATTCATTGAGAAGTGTGGCTTCAGGATCTGAAGGATTCCCTGGATTCAGACCTAGTGATGAGGTAAATGCAAATAGAACTAATGTAGGAGCTTATGCAAATGCTACTATTGACGTAACTAAAAAATGGCTTTTGGATGGTGCGGTACGATTTGAAAATTACTCGGACTTCGGCATTGTAAATACGTATAAGCTAGCAACAAGATACAAGGTTACGAATAATTTTAATGTAAGAGGATCTGTAAGTACTGGTTTCCGTGCACCATCATTGCAACAGATAAACTTTAGCAATATAAATACCAATATTGTAGCAGGCAATCTGCAATACATCTGGCAAGTTCCAAATACAAGTGACATTGCAAGAGCTGTTGGTCTCCCTAAATTAAAACAAGAGACTTCTGTAAATACTAGTTTAGGGTTTGCTTACAAGCCTGTTAGCAATTTCACAATTACAGTAGATGCCTACATGATATCCATAAAGAATCGAGTAATCTTTACTGGACAATTCGCTGCGTCACACCCAGCTATTGCACCTTACATGCCAGTTACTTCCCCACCAATCAACTCTGTTCAGTTCTTTGCAAATGCTGTTAACACAACAAATTCGGGAATTGACATCGTTCTAGATTATAACAAGAAATGGGGTAGCCAAGGAATCAAGGCCATGTTGGCAGGAAACTTCCAGCACATCAACATTGACAGAATTAATATTCCTGCTAAATTAAGCACGTCTTATTTTGATCAGCAAACGTTCTTTAGTTCAAGGGAACAAGCATTCCTAAAGGCTTCTGCACCAGCAGCCAAGTTATCTTTGATGATTGAATATAGTTTTAACAACACAATCTCTGTAGGTACACACGCTACATATTTTGGAAAAATGACAACTAAGGGTTTTGGCTATAGTTCATTACCAACGGCTGCCGCTGGTGGTCCTGGTGGTTCAGGAATTTCTGATGCAGGCTTAGGATATGATCCTTATGTAACTAGTGATGATGGCAATTCGGTTGTCCCTGAAGATTTTGTATATCACGGAAAGATAACTACTGACATTTATGGTTCGTACAGGTTGCATAAAAATGTATCAATCACAATAGGCGCAGATAACTTGTTTAATGTGCATCCAGATATTGCTGCCACTAAGAATGCTAAGAGTTCTTCATGGGGAGATAGCGAATCGGGCGGTGCTTTTGATTCGGTTCAAATGGGCTTTAACGGATTAAGGCTATTTACTAAGTTAGCTTTTAACTTCTAGTATCCCGTAACAATTAAAACACATTAGCGCCACAAAACAAGTTGATAAACTATGTTTTGTGGCGCTGTTTTTTTAAACAATCTATTCGAAATCAGATTGCCGTTATTGCTAAATGCCTCTGTCACTACTTACAAGAATCGAGTTATGCTTCTTTGAATTATATATTGATTTTACATGATATTGATTAATAATGGTAATACTCTTTTTTAATTTTAAGTGCTCGCTACATTTCACAAGATGTTGTTATCCTGTTGAAAACTTTATAAACTATGCAGGGAGTTATGCCGCACATTTGCACGGTGATTGGTTCTGCGTATAAGCAATTATACAATGATTAAAAGGGAAACAGGTGCAATACCTGTGCTATCCCCGTAGCTGTAAAGCGGCCTTCAATAAAGTTTATTTGAAGGTAATTGCATCAACCACTGTTCCGCTCAATCGGAATGGGAAGGAAGCAATGAACGCTAAGCCAGAAGACCTGCCTTTTACAAGATTCATTCACGGCTTTCGGGCGAAAAGCATGGAATGTAAAAGGTTGGTTGCATACAACCGTTTATATTTCTACGTTACGCTTATTGTGGATGCTGGTCTCGAGTTGCAAGATACAGGTTACAGAATACAAGTTATAGGTTTCAACCCAGATTTTGCAATAGACTCGTTACGAAATTATCAAATACAAAAAAGACAGGTGTTTGAGTAGATTTTTCGATTGAAAGCATAATATTTTATGTCGAAAGAGAATAAATCAATCAAAAGCTTGTATTTGAAGTAGTTG
>CAISCV010000151.1 GCA_903883945.1 uncultured Chitinophagaceae bacterium
AACAGATAAAGTGAAGTTGGAGCAAAAGCTAGAACTGCAACGTTCTTTTTACGAAGATATTCTCAACAATATACCAACAAACATTGCTGTGATTGATAAGGATTGTCGCTATCTTTTCATAAATCCTAATGCTATCAAAGATGAAGAGACCCGTAAATGGATGATTGGCAAAACAGATGAAGACTATGCCATTTACAAGAATCGAAATCTAAGTGTGGCCAATAACAGGATGAAATTGCTGCAAGAAGTTGCTACTAGCAAAGAAGTAAATGGGTTTTACGAAAACATCACAAACACAAACAATGAAATAGAATACCACTATCGTAGTATTTATCCGGTGTTGGATGAACAAAAAGAATTACGGTTTCTGATTGGTCATGGGGTGAATATTACAGAATTGAAAAGGAAAGATCAAAGACTACAATTGGTTGATTTCTCTTTTAGATATGCTGGTCTAGCCATGTCTTTTATTAAAATGAATGGCGAACTATTAGATTTTAATGATGCCGCCTGTGAATTGTTGGGATACACAAGATCCGAATATAAAAAACTTATTGTACATAGGGATATTAATAATTATTTCGATGAAGAACAATGGAAACAACGGATTGATGATATAAAAGCGGGGAAGTTTATGCTTGTCGCCAAACTGAAACGAAAAGATGGCTCTTTACTAGATATTGAGGTAAACTCCTCAATAATTGACTATGAAGGGGAAGAAATCATTTTTGCTTTTTATAATGACATAACCGAGCGGTTAAAAAATGAAGAGCTCCTAAGGAAAAGTATTGAAAGGTATCATTATGCTACTTTAGCTACTTCAGATGTGGTATGGGAATCGGATCTTGTTAAGAAAGAGAATTTTATAAGCCAAAACTTCAATACATTCTTTGGGCATCCTGTGCCAGAGGGAATGGTGCCATTTGCAAACAATATCTGGAGAGACAATATACATCCAGATGATTTGAAGGTGATAGAACAACAAAATACTTTTTTAAGTGCTAATAAAAATAACAACAGATGGGAAGATGAGTATAGGCTCCGTAGAGCTGATGGAAGCTTTGCAACAGTATATGACAGAACTTTTGCTATCAGGGATAACAATGGAATTCTCATCGGAATGGTGGGTGCTATCCAGGATATTACAATTAGAAAAGAGGAAGAAAGTCGGATGCGTTTGCTGGAGTCTGTTATTTTAAACACCAATGATGCTATTTTGATTACAAATGCAGCATTGTACAATACCCCCGAACATAAAATTGTATTTGCTAATGCTTCATTTGTCAAGATGGCAGGCTATACAATTACAGAACTGATAGGACAAAACCCACAAATGCTGCAAAATGAAAATACTAGCAAGGAAGAACTAGAGAAACTCAGGGTTGCAATAGAAAAATGGCAGGATTGTGAAGTAACATTAAAGAATGTCCGGAAAAATGGAGAAGAGTTTTGGGTGAATATGCGTGTGAGCCCTGTTGCTAATAGCAGAGGGGAGTATACGCATTGGGTTTCTATCCAAAGAGATGTAACTGCTCAAAAGAACGCCGAAGCCGAAAAAGAACTATTACTCAACCAGTTGGTACTTAACAATAAAGAACTCACACAGTTTAGTTACATAACTACGCACAACCTGCGAGCGCCATTAACCAACCTTGTGTCTATTTGTAAACTAATTCAAACTGATAATATTTCGGATGAGCGTACCCGTAAATTGATCGATGGGTTTAAGATGTCGACCTCTATATTGAATGATACATTAAATGATTTAATTAAGATATTAATTATAAAAGAAAATACCAACTGGAAAAGAGAGACCATAGAATTTAATACGGTTTTAGAGAAAGTAACAGCAACTATAATGCTTAAAATTCTTAATAATGTTGCTACTATAAAGTCCGATTTCTCCGAGGTGCCCAAAGTCGTTTTCAGTGGTGCCTATCTAGAGAGTATTTTCCTCAATCTACTTTCTAATGCCCTTAAATATGCCAACCCCAAAAGGCATCCTGTTATTGAAATAAAAACACAGCGGTCGGAAAATGGCAGTATTGTACTTTCATTCTCTGATAATGGCTTGGGAATGAATATGGAAAGAGTGAAAGATAAAATCTTTGGCTTGCACCAGCGTTTTCATGAAAATACCGACAGTAAGGGCATCGGATTGTACATAGTTCATTCACAGGTTATAGCCTTGGGTGGAAAAATTGAAGTGACTAGTTCAGAAGGAGTGGGTACCACCTTTACCATTGTTTTTAATAAGGAAGATCAGATTGTACAGTGGGAGGATGTAGTATAACCTCTGATCTGATTCGCATACTATTGGGTTGCTCCCGAATCCACTGAGCGTCTTCGCGAATGGTTTGTCAGGCAAGCCTGAAACAATTGGGAATGACTTACTGCTAGTTTGAAAGGCTATAAACACTGTCTGTGCCATTGTAATCCTTAGAGAAATCTCTCCGAAACAAGTAGACTTTGTTGAAATGTACGAAGCAAGCCAGGTTGGGTTAGTCACGTACCCGAACGTAAACCAAGGTATTTAAAGGCATTCCCAACTAGGTTAAAACAGCAAGGTAATAAGCCATCCTTTTAAAAAAGTTTAGTCGACTTTTCAATATAGGTCTTCGACTTTCCTCTTCTTAAAAAGGACTGCATCTATTATTGGCTAATTTGTGTGAATAAATGTATTATTTAACTATCCAAATTCCCCTGCGTTACTTTTTTCCACTAAAAACTTTCAACCAAAACAGGGGTAGGTTGAAACAGACTATCCGGAATCTCGATAGTGTCTATCAACTGGTTTTCTAACAACAAAGCATAGGCTTCGAAATAGGCAACAACATCTTCTCTTACATTCCTTTTTAGCCACCTAAACCCGCCCTCCAAGCTTTCAAGTACTTTACGGTCTTCCAGATATTCTAGGTTATGAATATCAGTGGGTGTTAAGCCTATTTGTTGTAACTTAAATAGTAGCAGGTTCACAGGCGCATTAGTTGTAGGGCAATAATCTTCTGCTAACTCAGTCCATTCTCCTATTCCAGAGTGTGCATATGCCAATATCTCTTCTTGTTTTAACTGCGTAACAACCTGTAACAGATTGCCACAATTGCAACTGCCATGATTCCCCCAAGCATAGGGTACTCCTTGTTTAAGACGTGTTGCTGTATCGCGAAGTGCATCTATTAAAGCAAAGTTTGGATGTGCCATTGTATTATTTTAGGTAGATTAACAACACAGAATTTAATTTGTTTGTCGGATATTTCAAATTCTTAACTAATTCAATTGTAGGGCAGGCAAACGATAGTGCTGGCTGTCATAAACAAACAGTTCTTCGACGTCGTAAGTCCAATATTTGTATAAAGGAGATTTGCCAAGATAAGAAGCGGCTTCTGCTTTTGTTTCACAATTAAAGGTTACCCAACTTGTTTGCGATTCCATACTCACGGCATAGCTATCTATAATTCCTTTATTCATAAGATAATTAATATAGGTACGGTGTGCGGGAACGAATGTCATGAACTCATCGTCCATTGTGAACCTGATAATTGCCTGAAACTTTTTCATCTGATAAATTTTGAATCAACAATACAACAACAATTATGCAGTGCAGTTTAATACACGCCAAACTGTCAATTGGCACACAAGATAATGGGTTTTTATTTTCGATATCACTAATCTTAAAATAATCTTATTGCTACATCAAAACTAAAGTAGCTATTTTTACTGCCTTATTAAAAAAGTGAAAGATGGTAGAAGGGAAAAGACAGAAGCAGGTAGCATCGGTACTACAAGCTGAAATGAATGAGATATTTACAAAGCTAGGGATGAATATGATTGGTGGCGGAATGGTAAGCATCGTAGCCATAAAGGTTACGCCCGATTTGTTGGAAGCGCGCATATACTTGAGTATGTTTCAGATAACAGACAAAGAGGCAGCGATGAAAAGAGTAAATGATAGGGCATGGGAGATAAAGAAACTATTGGCAGAGAAAGTAAAGAGCCAACTAAGGAGGATTCCCGTAATGCATTATTACCTAGATGATACGTTGGATTATGTGTTTAAAATGGAGGAAGTCTTTAAAAATATCAATTCATCATCCAATACAATCAAAACTACAGATTAACAGTTCTGTCTTGAGTTGATAAGGCGAAGATAATTCGACTATACAAACAGGAATGCTGCACCCTTAACAAGTATGATGATAAAGGACACTGCTTTTTTGATCATCAAAAATCTTTTAATCACACGCAACTTTGAAACTTCTTTTTGCATGGCGCTACTTTAAGTCCGAAAAGTCGGTAAACGCAATCAATATCATTTCCTGGATTAGTGTGTTGGCTATTGCGGTAGTTGTAGCTGCATTAATTATTGTATTTAGCGTATTCAATGGCTTTGAAGATTTAGTAAAGAGCTTGTATGCCGACTTTTATGCCGATCTAAGTATTACCCCTTCTACAGGGAAAAACATTACCCTTACGAAAGACCAGCTCAATCAATTGAAAAATATAAAAGGGGTGGTTGCAGTTAGCCTTGCAGCTGAAGAAAAAGCAGTTTTGGTTAATGGCGATTACCAGAGTATAGTAACGGTTAGGGGAGTAGATGATGAACTAAACAAGGTAAGCAACATCAGTGGGCATATCATGCGAGGCAAATATGCACTTGGTACAACCGAGAAACCTGGTATTGTTGTAGGCGTGGGTATAGAAAACGCTGTAGGCGTTGATGTGGAGAAAGGGCTTTATCCGGCTACCTTATACATGCCCAATAGAAATGAGTCGCAACATTTTGGCAGCATCGATGGCATGAATTCGTTTTCGGTGAATCCTGCCGGGACGTTCATGGTGCAGGAAGACTTTGATAATAAATATGTATTTACCAACTTGGGCTTTGTAAAGTATATGCTAGATATGAAGGAAGATGAATATTCTTCCTGCGAACTGCGTCTGGACTCGACTATGAACGAAAGGAAGCTTATCAAAAGGATTCAATTAATCTTGGGCGACAAATACCTGCTACAAACAAGGTACCAGCAAAACCAAAGCTTGTATACAGCCATGCAAATAGAGAAATGGGTTATTTATGGCGTTACTTGTTTGATATTGATGGTCGCTGCTTTCAATATCATTGGAGCCTTAACCATGTTGGTATTAGAGAAGCAGAAAGACATAGCCGTTTTAAAAGCAATGGGATCTACGGATGGTACCATTCAATCCATTTTTCTATTAGAGGGAGTATTGCTTTCGGTAATTGGTGGGGCTATAGGAATCACAATAGCAACCATCATCTGCGTATTACAAATAAAATTTCACTTGATAACGCTATCAGGGGGCACATTTTTAATTGATTATTATCCAGTGAAATTACTATGGTCCGACTATGTAGTGGTATTCATCACCATACTGGTAATTGCTGTTTTAGCTGCATGGATACCCGCAAGAAAAGCAGGTAAAGAGGTTTTGACGCTGAAAAGCTAGTTGTTAGTGGTTAGTTATTAGTTAAAGGAATAAATGTAATAAACTAACCACTAACCACTAATAACTAACCACTATTTAGTAGTCTCCCAAAGTTTCTTCTAACTGACCTAAGGCTTTAGCTAGTTGATCGTTGTTGGGGGCAATTCCGTGCCATTCGTGGGTACCTTCCATAAAATCGACTCCTTTACCCATCGACGTTTTCATTACTATGCAAATAGGCTTTCCTTGACCGGTTAATGATTTTGCCTTATCCAACGTGGCAATTACATCGTCTACATCATTGCCATCCATTTCTAGCACTGTCCAATCGAATACTTCAAACTTTTGTTTGATATCACCTAAGTTCAATACCTTCTTGGTAGAACCATCTATTTGCTGGCCATTAAAATCGATGGTAGCAATCAGGTTATCTACTTTATTGTGCGCAGCAAATAAAATAGCTTCCCAGTTTTGTCCTTCATCCAATTCTCCATCGCCATGCAATGAAAATACCAGGTTTTTGTCTCCATTATATTTCTTTGCCAATGCAGCACCAATAGCTACACTCATCCCTTGACCCAAAGAACCACTTGCTACACGAATGCCAGGAAGGTGTTCGTGCGTGGTTGGGTGACCCTGTAAGCGAGAATTCAGCTTACGGAAGGTAGCTAGTTCTTTTACATCAAAATAACCTGCTCTTGCCAATACCGAATAAAATACAGGGGAAATATGTCCGTTAGATAAAAAGAATAAGTCTTCTCCAATACCGTCCATTTTAAAATCGGTATCATGCTTCATGGTATTAAAGTACAGCGTTGTTAAAAAGTCGGTACAGCCCAATGATCCACCTGGGTGACCACTTTGTACACCATGTACCATACGTACGATATCGCGTCTTACTTGTGAAGCGATTTTTTTTAGTTCTTCTGATGTTGCCATTTTATATTATTTTAATGCTGCGAAGGTATCTTTTTAGGGGTAATAGCAAAATATAATTAATGTTTTACTTAGTTCAGTTTGGAGGAGCGTGAATTAACCGCTAGGAACACAAGGGTTTTATAAAGCACACCAAACATTATTGGTATAATCTAAGTATTACGTTTCACATAAAGAATAGTAGGCTAACCGTATTGCTGTGTAATAGTTGGGTATACTAGCTTACACCAATTCCTTATTAAGGCTTTGGTAAAACTAGTGCATTATTCGGGTTGCAAATGGCATGGAACACCTTTCTTAGGGCCACCACCTTCCGAGGGCAATTTGCACGCAGGCGGTAACTTGGCATAAACCGAGGGTTCTGCTTTGGTAGTATCTGCATCAAACCCGGCATTGTTCATGGCCGTTCGAATGTCATCTATGCTTACCCTGTCAGGAAGAAATTGTACCCTCAGTTCCCCATTTATCAAGTTGAACCTCCACTGAAGCATCCCATTATCCATATTCGCCCTGTTTTCGCGAAACAGATAGCCATCCAAACGTTCTTTACACTCCCAACAATGCAAATTGGCAGATTTAATGGTCACCCACTGTGGTTTGTTGGACATCACTTGTGCATTCATTTTTACTGCTATTAACAGCAATAAAACAATAGACAATACTATCTTTTTCATACATATAATTTTAATTAAACCCAAATTTTGCAATAGACTCGTTACGAAAGTCTCAAATACAAAAAAGACAAGTGTTTGAGCAGGTTTTTCGATTGAAAGCATAATATTTTATGTTGAAAGAGAATAAATCAAGCAAATGCTTGTATTTGAAGTAGTTG
>CAISCV010000152.1 GCA_903883945.1 uncultured Chitinophagaceae bacterium
AGCTTAGCGTCATAATATTTTTGCGAATTATTAATACCGTTAAAAATAAAGTTATCCTGAAAGTAAATAAACCCGATGCGGTTCTTATTTTCGCAGACTAAAAAAAGAGGGATAGCGTGGCAGATATTATACATTTATTACCGGATAACATAGCAAATCAGATAGCGGCGGGTGAGGTAATACAACGGCCTGCAAGTGCTGTAAAAGAATTGTTGGAAAATGCAGTAGATGCAGGGGCGACCAACATAAAACTAATTATTTCCGACGCAGGAAAAGCCTTGGTGCAAGTAATTGACAACGGAAAGGGGATGAGTGAAACTGATGCTAGAATGAGTTTTGAGCGTCATGCTACTAGTAAAATCAAACATATTGATGATTTGTTTAGTATCAAAACGATGGGCTTCAGAGGGGAGGCCTTAGCTAGCATTGCAGCTGTAGCGCAGGTAGAATTGAAGACCAAAAGAGCCGATGATGAGCTAGGGACATTATTAACAGTGGAAAATAGTGTTGTTACAAAACAAGAGCCTTGCGCTACTGCTGATGGAACAATCATAAGTATGAAGAATCTTTTCTTTAATGTACCAGCTAGACGGAATTTTCTAAAGACTAATGCTGTAGAGACCAAACACATTATTGATGAGTTTGTAAGAGTGGCAATGGCTTATCCACATTTGTTCTTTTCTCTTACAATAAACGGGATGGAACAGTTTCATTTAGAGACCGGCAGCATTAAGCAACGAATTGTTCAAATTCTAGGTAACAATTATAATACTAAGTTGGTTAGTGTTAAGGAAGAAATGGACTACATGAATGTATATGGTTTTGTAGGCAAGCCAGAAACTGCCAAAAAGACCAGAGGCGACCAATATTTTTTTGTAAATAACAGGTTTATCAGAAGCTCTTACCTCAACCACGCAGTAAGTAGTGCTTTCAACGACATGATTGCAAAGGATAGCTTTGCTAGTTATGTGTTGTTTATAGACTTAGACCCATCTCAAATTGATATTAATGTTCATCCAACCAAACAAGAAATAAAATTTGAAGATGAAAGAATTGTTTATGCATTTGTTCAGGCTGCCGTAAAGCATGCATTAGCACAATTTAGTATTGCCCCTTCATTAGACTTTACTTTAAACCCAGAAATACAAGGTTTAGACGCAGTGAGTAAACCTTTTACCAATCTCAAGCAGGAAGAAACATCCTCTTCGAGCCTTTTTAAAACCTTTACCCAAAAAGGGCAGGCACATTTTGTTGAACCGACCAACCAAAGTGAGCTAAAACATTGGAAAAGCTTCTTTAATCCGAGTGAAATAAGCAAAGAAGAACATCAGTTGGGTAAACAAATCGCAACCCCTATTCCAACGTCTGGTTTTAAGATGCCACTAGATGAGGATTCTCCATTTGCTGTGGCCCAATCCCCCCTCAATAATCATTCGGAGGCTAAGTGCATTCAATTACACAACACTTATATTGTATCGAGTGCACAAAGTGGGTTTATTATCGTTCATCAGCAATTGGCACATGAACGCGTGTTGTACGAAAAATATAGTGCTGCATCACACGGGACTCAAATGATTACTCAACAAAGTCTCTTTCCTGTAACCTTGGAACTTTCTGTCCCAGATGCTGCATTGTTGCAAGATTTATTGCCGTCGATACAAGTAATTGGTTATGCAATAGAGCCGTTTGGCAATAATACTTTTATTATACAGGGCGTTCCTGCAGATATTCTAAAGGGTAATGAGAAGAGTAGTATAGAGCTATTGTTGGAACAATTCAAACACTTTAATAACGATGTGAAATTTAGTAATAGAGAAAAATTGGTACGTTGTATGGCAAGGCAACAGGCAATAAAAGCTGGTCAACAATTAACAGAAATAGAAATGGTAACATTGATTGAAGCTTTGTTTGCATGTAACACCCCAAACGTTACTCCTACAGGAAGTCCAACGTATGTTTCGTATAAAGAAGACCAATTAGATAGGATGTTTCAACGGCTAATGTAAGTAGGTTTTACAGAAATGATTTCATTTTTTAAATTAATACAAAAGCAGTGCTTTTTTGGGGTAGAGTTTCAATAGTGTCCTAAACATTTTAATATTTATATTAATCCTACTGTTAGAGGTGCTAAAACTTTAATTTTCAGAAAAGAACCCCCTGTGGGCTAATTTTATCCTTTTCTAAGTGTTCTTCAAAAGGTTTGTCGAGCCACAACTGTAGTTCTATTTTCACGAACAGGTTGAGCCTTATAA
>CAISCV010000153.1 GCA_903883945.1 uncultured Chitinophagaceae bacterium
CAACAAGCTCAAAATGCAGTGAAAGCCATTAGTGGTAATATGTCATCAGATATAATTGTGTATCTGCATGGGGGGACTTATAACCTAAGTTCTACCTTAACTTATTCAGAACAGGATGGGGGGGCAAATGGGTTTAATGTGATTTATAAGGCCTATCGCAAAGAGAAACCTGTCATTTCGGGTGGAAAACCAATTACGGGTTGGCAATTAGTGAAGGGCAAAGGGTATTATAAGGCAAATGCTGCCACTTCTCTTGGTTTTTCCCCTTATATGCGAAATATATTTGTCAATGGAAAGCGTGCCATTCAGGCAAGAGGTCCCTTTATTACCCCGCATACCATTAATTATGACGACCCACACACACCGCAATTTCGTGATGGACTCTACGTTAAGACGAGTGATTTGAAAAATTACTCTAATATTAAGGATATGACATTTTTTCAATGTGGAGCCTTCAAGCATATTGAGATTCCTATTGTAAAGATATTTCCTGTAACCCCTACAGAGTCGGCTTTGGTGATGAAACAGCCTTCGTTTTATACTTGGACAAATACTTATACCTATTATTGTATCCCAAATCCTGAACCCATTCAATTGGTAAATGCCATTGAAGAACTCGACGAGCCCGGCGAATTTTATCACGACCGTTCTACAGGTACAATTTATTACTATCCACGGAAGGATGAGGATTTAAGTAAGGCGAATGTGATGGCACCCGTGACAGAGACATTGTTGAAAATTGTTGGTTCCTCTAATGCTTTTGTCAATCATCTCAAATTCGAAGGTATTTCTTTTGAGTATGGAAATTGGACAACTTGGACAACAAAGGAAATCGGTAGAAGTCAAGCAGATTTATATGCCGACTACACGTCAATTGAGGGTCAAATACAGTTGCAATACACCAATGATATATCTTTCAAGGGATGTCGCTTTGAACATCTTTTAGGGTCAGGGATTTATATGCCCGACAATAATAATAATACCACTATTCAAGGAAACGTATTTAATGATTTGACTGCTGCTGCCATTTTAATTGGAAAGGACATGACGCCTTCGGCTACTGTTAACAACAATACATTGATTGATAACAATGTCGTACGCTCAATCGGGGTTGATTATTATCAATCGTCAGGGATTTACGCTAATGTTAGCAACAACCTCACTATCTCCCATAATGATGTGGCAGATGTAGCCTATTTTGGGATAAATCAACGGTATTCTAATTTGAAAACTAATTATGTAGGCAATACACAAATCAAATTCAATAAGGTGTCTAATTATGGTACCGCCTCTAAATATGGTTTTGGAATAACAGATGAGGTGGGTGCCTATTATTTTTATGATGTTCAAAACTCTGTTTTTAGCAATAATTATGGCGAATACTTGGGAAATAAATCTTTGGATGGCTGTTTTAGGGAGGATGCAGGTGGATTGAATAACAAATTCATTAATAATGTTGCCAATTGTAAAGCCTCAAAGAAGTCTTTTTCCTTTGGTGGTGAACATTATTCCAATCTTCTTTTTGATAATAACTATGGGAATGTGCCTGATAAATTTGCAAATATTGCAGGAAGTATTGATACAAATTTTCATTTAGAGGCAGATGCACCTTTTAAAGTTAAATGGTCAGCAGCAGCACAAGCGATTATTGATAGTGCGGGATTGCAAAAGCCTTATCGATATTTATTGTCTGATTTTGGACAGGATGTATATGATACAACTGCGGCACCTACCGTTAAAAATATTGATTGGAGTAATGAGTTGCTCGAGTATCTGAAACCAAAGAAGTACCCGATTGCAAAGGACGTGAATCTGTTTTGGACTTCATTTCCAAATGGAGGAGATATTTCCAAACAGGACAATTCGATTTTAATCAGGAATGCAAAAAAAAGTACAAGAGCTATTTTTAGGGGTGCGTTCTATGGTAATGATTATATTCGATTTAATGCCTTATTTAACGACAGTATAAATTCGCATAAAGAGGTTTCATTCAGGGTATCAAATTTTACTTATAAAAACGTTCCAAGATATTACTTCTGGATTTCAAACAAGGATTTGAATCTTAAACGTGTGAATAATGATTTATCTACCACCACACTTATAGGTGCAAAAGGAACTATTTCCGAAACGGTAAAATACACTTCAAATCTTTACTCAACTGGTAGCGATGTAGAAATTTATACCAATAATGAGGGTAATGGCGTACGAATCACACTATCAATTGATGGCGTTAAATTGGTAGATTGTTTGGATACAACCCCTGGATACTTGACAAATCCTGGATTATTGATGTTCGAATCAAGAGGTGCAGGCGGTTCCATTTTATTGAGCAATCCTAAAGAGGAGAAAAAGTAATAAAGGCTTAAAAGAAAAAGAATCCAACAATTAATTAAATAAAACTTTTTATTATGAATATAGTGTATGCTTATTTCTCAAAACAATTACTCGTAGTAATGTTTTTATTATTATCAATTGGCAGTTTTGGTCAGTTTGAACAAGTAAAAGTCAGTAAAAATCCGAAGACCTATTGCAATCCGCTAAACATAAGCTATCGGTTTAGTATTCCTAATCCGGGATGCCGGGAGGCTGCAGACCCAGTATTGCAAGTTTATAAAGGGAAGTATTATCTATTTGCATCAAAGTCGGGCGGTTATTGGTATTCTACGGATATGGCAAAATGGATTTTTGTGCCAATATCGCCTAAGACATTACCTATTGAACAATATGCCCCTACCACCTTCGAATATCAAGGGTGGCTTTATTATGTTGGGTCTGTCAAGACGGGGACTTCAGGGATAATATATAAATCCCAAACACCCGAAAAGGGAGAGTGGACGCCTATTAAAGAGATTAAATCGGATTGGGACCCATCGTTTCTTGTAGAACATGACAGTCTGTATTTATATGCAGGATGTTCCAATGTGATGCCAATTTTTAGTCGTGTCTTCGATGTTAAGACACTGCAAATTCTAAGTGATTCTACCGTATTATTCGCAAGTCAAACACAAAATCATGGCTTTGAGCGACCAGGAGATAAGAATGAGTCTAATAAAAATAATCCATGGATGGAGGGTTCATGGATAAACAAGTATAAGGATACCTACTACCTACAATATTCTGTTCCGGGAACATCAAGCAGTTCCTATTGTGATGGATTATATACTGCCTCGAATCCGAGGGGACCATTCACTTTTGCATCTTATAGTCCTGTTTCGTATAAACCTGAAGGGTTTATTGCAGGTGCGGGGCATGGTGCAATGGCAGAGGTAGCACCCAATAACTTACAGAGTGTTCAAACAATGCGGGTCAGTGTGGTTCATGGATTTGAAAGAAGGGTCGGTCTCTTTAAAGCAGGATTCGATAAGGATGGCTATCTGTATTCAGATACTTATTTAGGGGATTATCCCACTTATACACCGTTGCAAAAAAATAAAAAAAGTAAACCCGTTTGGATGTTATTATCTGCGAATAAGAAGGTGGAAGTGTCCTCAAACTATCAAACATCAGAAGGAAAGAAAGTGACCGATTGTGATGTAAGAACCTTTTGGTGTGCAGAAACAGCAAATCAAGGAGAATATGCAACGGTTGATTTAGGTAGTAATAAGACCATAAATTCTATTCAAGTGAATTTTGCAGAGGCTGGGGCAACCGAAATGCCGAACTACTATAAGGGAATGCGTGATGTGGTGGAGGCCTATAAGCTTTATGTATCCTTAGACGGTGTGAAATGGTCGCTGATAGTGGATAAGAGTCAAGACAAAGAAGACCATCCACATGATTATATAGAATTTGAAGAGCCATTTAAGGCAAGATTCGTAAAAGTTGAAAATGTGAAGTTTACGGCAGGACTAAGATTTTCTATTCGTGAGATTCGAGTTTTTGGAATTGGAGATGGCAAACTTCCTGTTAAGACAAGTGGATTGAAGGTGGTGAGAAATGCAGAGGATGACTGTAAAGCAAAGTTGGATTGGACTAAAAACAATACAGCAGATGGTTATGTGATTCGTTTTGGTTTGGCAGCAGACAAACTGTACAATTCAATTGAGATTTTAGGTAATAAGACTCATTACGAATTGAATTGTTTGAATAAAGGACAACAATACTATTTTCAAATAGATGCCTATAATGAAAATGGAATCATGAAGGGGGATGAATTAATCAAGGTAGAATAAGGTTAAAGTCGTTCCTGATTTGTAACATCTAACCATAAAAATGATTGATAATCTAAAGATGAAAAACATAATAATTATTTCACTATTTACTTTCTTGGCAACAAGCTCTACTTCCCAAGAAATTAAATTGAAAAATACTTTAACTCCAAGGCTGATTAAGATAGCCGATTCGTTATCTAAAAATTTAAAACCGTGGAAGGTCCCAAATAATGTGTTTAAGGTAGAAATGTATGGTGCAGTTGGGGATAGCCTTACAGTTAATACAAAAGCAATTCAAAATGCCATTGATGCGTGTTCAGAAAAGGGGGGAGGAGTGGTGTTATTCTCAAAAGGGGAATATGTAACGGGAACTATTCGATTGAAATCAGACGTGATGTTAGAAGTTACTGAAAATGCAAAAATTTTAGGAAGTACCAATATCTTGGATTATCCTGAAAGAATTGAAGGATTTAAGAGCGTAATGAGTGAAAACCACCAATATAGACAGTCATTGATTTATGCTGAAAAGTGTGTTAACGTTGGAATTAGGGGAAAAGGGGAGATTTATTTTCGAGGGGAGAGGGTGAATTTTCCTGGTGAAGAAACTTTGGGTAAAATTGTTGGAAGACCATTTGGCATTCGGATGGTAGAATGTAAAAATGTAGTGCTTGAGAATATCTTTTTGCATAACTCCGCAGCTTGGATGCAAAGCTACATTTACTGTCAGAACTTAATTTTTGATGGAATAAAAGTTATCAATCAAGCCAATTTTAATAATGACGGATTAGACCCAGATGGATGTGCCAATGTTATCGTTCGCAATTGCTTTATTAACGCTGAAGATGATGCCATGTGTTTGAAAGGAGCAAGTGGAAAACCTACGAACAAGGTTTTGATAGAGAACTCTACCTTCTTTTCTTCTTGCAATGCACTTAAAACTGGTACAGATACACAAGGGGATTTCTTTGATATAGTCGCTCGGAATCTTAAACTTGGAGGGATTCCAAATGATATGTTGGCTCTTAAAAGGCATGATGCAAGTTCTGGAATTACTTTGGCAACTGTAGATGGAGGAAATGTTCATGATATATTAATATCAAACGTAACAATTGACAGAGCAAGGTGTCCAATTTTTATCAGAATCGGCAACAGATTAAGAGCAATTCCGAATACCCCATTGAAAGAAGTTGGCTACATAAAAGACATTGTCATCGAAAATGTTTCTGGTGAAAATAATTACAAGGAAGGTTCTTTGATTTTAGGTATTAAAGATCATCCAATATCAGATTTATACATTAATAATTATAAAATTAAAATGGAGGGTGGCGGTGACTCATCCCTCATCAACAATGAAGTTCCTGAAAAGGAAGGCGGCTATCCTGATGCCCGATTCTTTATAAAACAAAACTTGCCATCTTATGGATTTTTTATTCGTTATGCTTCAAAGATAAATATCAAAAATGCGGAAATAATTCCAAATAAAGTAGATGGAAGACCAATAATATTGGCAGAAAAGGGAACAAGTGAAATTCTATTTAATGGGAATACCGTCAAATAATATGATTGCTGAGGCTGAATGTGTAAAATGGCAAAGTAATAGAATCAATTAGCGGAATAAACTTGTTGTAAAAAATATTTTTATGATACTGATTGAATGATTTCAATAACGAAAAAGGAACCAAAAAATGGGATAATTTAATCGTTGTAGAAAAAGTTTAAAGTCATTCTTAAAGTGTAATACTTAACTAAAAAACAAATAGAAATGAAAATAAGTCACATGATGAAAAGAGGATTAATAGTATTGGCAGTTTACTTAGGGTTATGCGTGCCTATGAGAATGATGGCACAAAAAGTTGATACGACAGTAGCGAATTATTCGCTAAAACCATTGATTGATGAACCTGGTATGTCAGACCCACATGTATTGGTTGTTGGGGATACCGCGTATTTATTTACTGGACATGATATTGGTTTTGGCGTAAAAGATTGGGTGATGCCTGATTGGAGAATCTATCGTTCTGTTGACCTGAAAAATTGGAAACAGGTAGGCACTATCAGTCCCGAGGATAATTATATGGGAAAAGGGAATAATAACTGTTGGGCGGGCGATATAGTCAAAATGAATGATAAGTATTATTGGTACTTTTCCAACCGTAAAGAAAGTGTGGGTGTGATGGTGGCATCAAGACCCGAAGGTCCTTATAAGGATTTACTTAAAAAACCACTTGTTGAATCTTTTGACCCTACCATTTTTGTTGATGATAATTCGACTCCTTATATCGTTTATGGAGAAGGTGAGTATAAGATTGCTCGCCTAAAGAAATCTATGACTGAACTGGCTGATACGCCCAAAACTATTCTTATTAACAGAACCAATTATTTCCCCGCATTAGACAAGAATTACCTTCATAAGCACAAGGGTATTTATTATTTAAGTTGTTCGGGATATTATGCAACATCCAAGAATATTTATGGACCTTATGAGTCAAAAGGGGTAGTAGCAAAAGGATTAGGTATTGATTCTCCTTTTGGGCATGGTACTTTCTTCAAATGGAAAGGGAAGTGGTATCATGTATGGTGTAAATATCGCGACCGCAGCTACGACCGTATTCGTGACTGTTTTATTGCCCCTGTTAACTATGATAAGGATGGTTTGATGCATGATGACATAGGTTCTAACGGGAATTTAAAATAATATTGTAAGATCAATAGACCTTCTTGTTTCGAAGAGAAGCATACTGTGGGGAACTTCAATTTCCGAAGAGTATTAAATTATACGCTAATGTTTCCGAGTGCGATAGCTTTGGTTTATGCTTCCTGCAGCTAAAATCTAAATGAGTCACTGCCTGTTATTTCATCTAAAAGTCTGATTCCTGTTGCCGAATTTGTTTCAGATTGGGACACCAAGCCCGTATAGTAGAGTATCCAATTTTAGGCAATAGGGCTGTAAGTTTTTTTTATTAAAGAAAGTTATATGCAAGACAGGGTAACAAAACAAAAAAATCACAAAGATGCCACAGGCATCCCAATGATTAATGCAATGCCGCAGGCATTGATCTGTCAGCATGTTTTCATGTAGTAGCAGTCCCTGAATGAAGGGATGAAGTAAGCGTAAAGGAGTTTGGAGTATTTACCAAAGACTTTTTTTCTAAAGTAACATGCTGGCATTGTAATATCACTACAGTTGCCATGGAAAGTATTGGCATTTACTGGCGGCAATTATACATGGTATTGATAGACGAAGGGTTTGAAGTGTTTTTGGTACATGCCAGATTTGCAAAAAAATTACTGGTCGAAAGAGCGATGACGGGGATGCAATGTGGATACAAAGATTGCATAGTTGTGTGTTATTGAGAAGTAGCTTCTTACCTGATGAATTAACGGAGACATTACGCACGTTCAGCCGTCACCGTAAAAAACTACTGGAAGATGGCAGTAAGTATGTGTTGCGGATGGAAAAAGCCATGGAGCTAATGAATATCAAGGTTCAAGACATCATCAGTGATATTATGGGAAAAATATGCAAGGCAATCGTGGAAGCAATAATTGGAGGAGAAAGAAATGCCGATAATTTTCTACCGTTTGTTGAGCACCGTATTAAGGCAGATCATGCAATAATCGTTAAATCGCTGACGGGTAATTGGCGAGAGGAGTATCTTTTCACCCTTCAACAAAACTATGAAATGTACAAATTTGCCCATCAGCAGATAGGGAAGTGTGAAAAGGAAATTGAAAAATGTCTTCAAAAAATAGCTGCCGCCAACAATGGGGGAGTATTAGAACCAATTAAACGGGAAAGATTCAAAAAAAACAAAAAATCAACCACCTTTTAATGTAATGGGATACATACAAAAAAATACATGGGGTGCATGTTAAGACAGTTTACGGTATCAGCGAAGGTGCAGCCTTGGAGATACTGACTGAAACAGGAACAGATTTGTCAAAGTGGGAAAATGAAGACCATTTTGTAACATGGCTGAATTTGTGTCCCAACAATAAAATGACAGGTGGTAAACTGATAAGCAGTATGGTGCTGAAAAGAAAAGCAGGGAATGCTTCCCAATCTTTTCGTGCAGCAGCAAATAGTGTTCAAAGAAGTGATAATTGTTTGGGGAATTATTTTAGAAGAATGAAATCAAAAGGAGGTAATAAATATGCCATCATTGCAACCGCACGAAAACTAGCTATTATTTATTATAAAATGGTAATGGGCAAACAGGATTTTTACCCTGTAGATATTAATGAGTAAAAGATGATAAAATAATAAGGCTCGAAAAAAAACTAGCTAAACTAAAGGAGGCTGCATAAGTAATATAGTAGGTCTAATGAAATAAATACAAGGACTACTATATTTTTTTACTCGATCATTTTCATTTATGTTGATTGTGGGTAATTTTAATTATTAAATTTAATTTTGATGTTCTTTAACTTCTTTGATTACTATAAGTTTGTTGTATATTGATACTTTATCCTAGAGTAGCAATATATGTCTCAAGAGATTTATTATAACCTATATGAGTATCATTATAATAAACAATAGATGCAATATAACCCACACGAGTAACAATACAACAATAGATGCATCATAACTTAAAAGAGATGTAATAGATTGCAAACTAGCAAAAAGAATAATAATCATAAACAGTAGTATATTTTAAATTTTACTTTTTTTACAACACTAGTAATGATGACAGAACTTGAAAATTATATACAAAATTATTTTGGCGTAAACAAAGAAGAAGTAACTAAGATAAGTTCTTATTTTAAGTTACTTCATTTAAAAAAGGGAGAATTCTTTCTAAAATCAGGAAGATACTCCGACCATTTAGGTTTTATGCAATCAGGAATTATGAGGGAGTTTCTGAATACTAACAATAAAGAAGTTACCAAATGGATATCCACTAAAGGATATTTTTCTGTTGATTTAGCCAGTTTTATTTTTAAACAACCAGCGAGGTGGAATATTCAAGCATTAACCGATTGCGAACTTTATGTTATAAACCAAAAGGATTATCAACTTATAGGGCAAGAGTTATCAAGTTGGGCAGTATTAGAAAAACTATTTCTTACAAAATGTTTTATAATTCTAGAAGAAAGAATTGTACAACATCTTTCTATGTCGGCAGAGGAAAGATATAATCAACTATTTAATTTCAACCCAGAATTGTTTAACCAAGTTTCCTTACAATATTTAGCTTCTATGCTTGGCATTACGCCTGAAACATTAAGCCGGATAAGGAAAAATCAGCTTTTATAATTTCTTGATATTTGTCAAGCGCACAACAATTGTTCTGTTTCAAATTTGCCACGTAATTAAATACGAAACAAATGAAATATTTAACAACAATTATGTTAGTCGCATTTTTAAACGCAACAGTAATGACAAAAGAAATTAAAACAACAATTCAAATCAATGCTTCCCCTGAAAAAGTTTGGTCTATTCTTACAAACTTTGAGAACTATCCCAAGTGGAATCCTTTTATTAAATCAATTAAAGGAGATGTAAAAGTTGGGAATAAAATCACGGCAAGAATTGAACCTCCCGGAGCTAAAGGAATGACATTTAAACCTAGAATACTTGCTTACGAAACAAACAAAGAATTGAAATGGCTAGGGCATTTGTGGTTTTCAGGACTATTTGATGGAGAACACATATTTGAACTTATTGACAATGGAAATGGTACAACAACTTTTATACAACGTGAAAAGTTTAAAGGGTTATTAGTGCCCATGTTTAAGAAAATGTTGGATATTAATTCCCTCAATGGGTTTGATAATATGAACAAAAAGTTAAAGGAATTAGCTGAACATGAGTAATCTATTGCCTGTTTGTCTAGGTTACTCTCTAAAATCAACAAAGGCATCGCCTGTGGCCTGTTTATTCGGACAATTATCCTACGTTTGTCAGGAACTTATGATTATTGCTGTGAACCGTCCGGTATTATAATGGTTGAATAGTTAGAGTGGGGACTTTTTTTTAAAGACACATCTCAGAATGTCAATACGGAGTAGGAGATGAGTGTATTTCATTGTCTAATATAAACAGGAAGACCTTTTTTTAATGTATTCTTTCCTCTTTACAGAACAGGATAAATAAAACTAATAAATGAAAAATAGTCAACAATTACGAGGTGCAGTTAATATAACTATCTTTCTATTGATAGCCACCCTTATTGTTGGTTGTAAAAGCAATGATGATAATGAAAAAGCAGCGATAGATCAAATAGCTAACACCTTAGATTCATTTAATAATGCTGCGGCAAAAGCTAATTATAGTGCCTATTTTAATTACTTTACAGAAGATGCCATCTTTGATGGTACAGATGCCACAGAACGTTGGGATAAGAAAGCTTTTATGGAATGGGCAAAGCCTTATTTTGATAAAGGCAAAGCTTGGAACTTTACTTCAATAGACAGGCATATTTATATAGCTAAAACAGGCAATATCGCTTGGTTTGATGAGTTATTGAATACCCAAATGAAAATTTGCAGGGGCTCAGGTGTGTTGATAAAAGTTGATACTTCCTGGAAAATCCAACAATATGTTTTGTCAGTAACAGTTCCAAATAGTAAGTTGGATAGCGTTACTACAACAAAAGCCGAAGTAGAAGATCTGCTTATTGATAAATTCCTAAAAAAATAAGATAATTAAATCCCTTTTTTTGGATATCAAAAGGGTTTTTGTAATATTCTGGTGACCAAAATTTTAGATATAGCCGTTGATTAATACTGCCACTCGTTCTTAATCCACAACTACTTGTTAATAAAGTTATTTAGCTATCCTATTTGGTAACAATAATTAAAATTTATACAGTCAATTTCAATCAAAACCCTACATTTGCACTCCTTTACTTGTGATTTTTTAAAATTTGTAAGGCAATGATGGATTTATTAAGCACATAAATCATTCATTTTCAAAGCGTAGGCGGACTTTCATCAGATGATGGCAGTTGATTTTTTAGACAAACCGGTTATAAAATATTATGTCAACAACGATTATCAACAACAGGGTAAACTTCGGAAGAACCAAAAATTTAGCTGAAGCACCCGACTTATTAGACATCCAGTTACAATCTTTCAAAGAGTTCTTTCAACTAGAAACAACGCCCGATAAGCGTAACGTAGAAGGATTGTTCCGTGTGTTTAAAGACAACTTTCCTATCACTGATACAAGAAATATCTTTGTATTGGAGTTCTTAGATTACTTCATCGATCCGCCCCGTTACTCTATAGAAGAGTGTATGGAGCGTGGGTTGACTTATGCCGTACCTCTTAAAGCAAAGCTTCGCTTGAGTTGTAATGATGAAGAGCACGTTGATTTTCAAACTATTGTTCAGGATGTATTCTTAGGAAATATTCCTTACATGACGCCGCGTGGTACTTTCGTTGTGAATGGCGCTGAGCGTGTGGTTGTATCTCAGTTGCACCGTTCTCCTGGTGTATTCTTTGGTCAATCGGTACACCCGAATGGTACTAAAATATACTCTGCACGAGTTATTCCTTTCAAGGGTGCCTGGATGGAGTTTGCTACAGACATCAATAATGTAATGTATGCGTACATCGATCGTAAGAAGAAATTCCCTGTAACTACCTTATTGCGTTCTATTGGTTTCGAAACAGATAAAGACATTCTAGAATTGTTCGGAATGGCGGAAGAAATTCCGGCTACCAAGAAAGAACTAGAAAAACATATTGGAAGAAAGCTAGCTGCTCGTGTGTTGAGAACATGGGTAGAAGATTTTGTAGATGAAGATACTGGTGAAGTAGTGTCTATTGAGCGTAATGAAATTGTAATGGAGCGTGACGGTATCCTTGATATGGATGGTATTGATACCGTTATTGAGATGGAAATAAAGAGTCTGTTCCTTCAGAGAGAAGATGTTGGGGGAGATTACGCTATCATCTATAATACCCTTAATAAAGATACGTCTAACAGTGAGTTGGAAGCGGTTCAGCATATCTATCGCCAGTTGCGTGGTGCTGATGCGCCTGACAATGAAACGGCACGTGGTATTATCGATAAATTATTCTTTAGTGATAAGCGTTATGACTTAGGGGAAGTTGGTCGTTACAAAATCAATGGTAAATTAGGTTTAGATTACCCTATTACCAAGAAGGTATTAACCAAACTGGATATCATTGAAATTGTAAAATACTTGGTGCGTTTAACCAATGCTAAGGCTGATATTGATGATATTGATCACTTGAGCAATCGTCGTGTTAGAACAGTTGGTGAACAATTATATGCACAGTTTGGTGTTGGTTTGGCTCGTATGGCTCGTACCATCCGTGAGCGTATGAACGTTCGTGACAATGAAGTGTTTACGCCAGTAGATTTGATTAATGCAAGAACATTAAGTTCTGTTATCAACTCTTTCTTTGGTACTTCTCAGTTGTCTCAGTTCTTGGATCAGACCAATCCATTGTCTGAAATTACACACAAACGTCGTATTTCAGCGCTAGGGCCAGGTGGTTTGAGCAGAGAGAGAGCAGGTTTTGAGGTTCGTGACGTACACTATAGCCACTACGGTCGTTTGTGTACGATCGAAACTCCGGAAGGACCAAACATTGGTTTGATATCTACTTTGTGTGTTCACGCAAAGATCAATGATATGGGCTTTATCGAAACACCTTACCGTACGGTATCAGGTGCTAAAGTAAACACCAAAGACTTGGTTTATTTGAGTGCAGAGGCTGAGGAAAATGTAAAAGTGGCTCAGTCGAACTCACCTATAGATGATGAAGGTAACTTCTTAGAAGATAAAGTTGTTTCTAGAGATACAGGTGATTTCCCTATCCTTGATAAATTGGATGTTCAATACATGGACGTTGCGCCTAACCAGATTGTTGGTTTGAGTGCCTCTTTGATTCCTTTCTTGGAACATGATGATGCCAACCGTGCTTTGATGGGATCGAACATGCAACGTCAGGCTGTTCCTCTTGTAAGAATGGATCCACCAATTGTGGGTACAGGATTAGAAGGAAAAGCGGCTCGTGATGCTCGTATCCAAATTCACGCTGACGGTTCTGGAGTGATTGAATTTGTAGATGCAAATGAAATTCATGTTCGTTACGATCGTAACGATTTAGATAGACTGGTTTCTTTTGAAGAAGATTTAGTTGTTTATAAACTAACAAAATTCGTTAAAACCAACCAAGCAACTTGTATCAATTTACGTCCTGCAGTTAAGAAAGGACAAAAGGTGGTAAAGGGTGACTTCCTTACAGAAGGGTATGCAACAATGGGAGGTGAACTAGCTTTAGGTAGAAACCTAGTGGTTGCTTTCATGCCTTGGAAAGGGTACAACTTTGAAGATGCGATTGTAATCAACGAAAAGGTTGTAAAGGAAGATATGTTTACTTCTGTTCACATTGATGAATATGAATTGGAAGTTCGTGATACCAAACTAGGAGAGGAGGAATTAACGCCAGATATACCCAATGTTAGTGAAGAAGCCACCAAAGACCTTGATGATCATGGTATTATCAGAATTGGTGCTACTATTAAGGAAGGAGACATTCTGATTGGTAAGATTACACCGAAGGGTGAAAGCGATCCTACTCCTGAAGAAAAATTGCTACGTGCCATCTTTGGTGACAAAGCCGGGGATGCAAAGGATGCTTCTTTGAAGGCTCCAAACGGTACTGAAGGTGTTGTTATCGACAAAAAACTCTTCCAAAGAGCTAAGAAAGATAAGAACAGCAAGGTTAAGGAAAAAGCCCAGTTGGAGAAAGTTGAGAAAGCGCACCAGGTTGTTGTGGAAGAAATCAGAGAAAATTTGTTGAGCAAGCTTCAAATCTTATTAAAAGACAAAACCTCACAAGGTGTAAGCAACAACTTTGGCGAGTCTTTGATAGGAAAGGGTGCTAAATTCAACCAAAAGAATATCACTTCTATTGATTTTGCGAACGTAAATCCATTAGGTTGGACAGGCGATACTGAAACCGATCATTACATCAACGTGTTGTTGCACAACTATACCATTAAGTTTAATGAAGAGTTGGGTCGTTACAAACGTGAGAAATTCAATATCTCTATTGGAGATGAATTACCAGCAGGTGTTTTGAAACTAGCTAAGGTTTACATCGCTGTTAAGCGTAAACTGAAGGTGGGTGATAAAATGGCGGGTCGTCACGGAAATAAAGGTATCGTTGCGAAGATTGTTCGTCAGGAAGATATGCCTTTCATGGAAGATGGAACGCCTGTAGACATCGTATTGAATCCATTGGGTGTACCGAGTCGTATGAACCTTGGACAGATTTATGAAACAATCCTTGGATGGACTGGTTTGAAATTGGGTCTTAAGTTCGCTACACCGATATTTGATGGGGCTACTACTACACAAATTGAAGAATTATGTGTGAAAGCAGGTATACCAAGAAACGGACACACGTATCTGTATGATGGTGAAACAGGTCTTCGTTTCGACCAGAAAGCAACGGTAGGTGTTATCTATATGATTAAACTACACCACATGGTTGATGATAAGATGCACGCACGTTCGATTGGGCCATACAGTTTGATTACGCAACAACCTTTGGGTGGTAAAGCACAGTTTGGTGGTCAGCGTTTTGGTGAGATGGAGGTTTGGGCATTGGAAGCTTATGGTGCTTCTAGCATCTTGCAAGAATTGCTTACACTTAAATCTGATGATATCATTGGTCGTGCGAAGACGTATGAAGCGATTGTAAAGGGTGAAAACATACCAAGACCAGGTATACCAGAATCCTTCAATGTATTGGTTCATGAGTTGAGAGGTTTAGGGTTGGATTTGAAATTCGAGTAAACAACTCATTTAAATTACATACTAAAAAGGTGTTGTCTATATAGACAACACCTTTTTTATTTAAGATAAGTACCCAGCCATAATTATAATATAGATAAAATTCTAAGTTGAAGGTTGAAAAGAGTTTATTTATCATAAACTTAATTGTGGCTGAGTACTTATCTTTTACTGTGATAAATTAGGTTGACTGGTAGAACTAGGGGAGTTGGTATTTTAGTTAAGAACTGATTTATTGGATTGTTAGGCTTATTTTTCGACCA
>CAISCV010000154.1 GCA_903883945.1 uncultured Chitinophagaceae bacterium
TCGACGAAGCAGTGGCTTATACGAGTTACAAAGCAGGGTATGCTAGAAAGATAGCACAACCCGAAGGGGCAACCAATGCCACAATAGCGTTTGAGGTAGAAGGGAAGAAAGCAGCTATCGACAAATTGACAGCCATAGACAGCAAAACGGAGTTGCCGTTGGTAATCAGCACGCCAAAAGCGGGGACTTATACGTTAGCGATTAATACAAAGAATATCAACCTGCCGGTTTACCTGAAGGATGCAGTAACTGGAACGTACACCGATTTGTCAGTAGCAACAACCATTACTACAACGGCAAAGGAAACAGCGGGTAGATATAGTCTGGTTTTCTCGAAGTCAATATCAATTGTCAATTCTCAATTGTCAATTTACCCTAATCCTGCAAATAGTTCAGTAGTGATTAATGGTAGTCATATTGCATCGGTGCAGGTAGTAGACAATGTGGGAAGGGTAGTGAAGGTTATTGCGTTGAAAGATGCAATGAATCCTACCTTGTCTGTAAGTGGATTGCAGTGTGGCGATTACCTCCTTAGGATTCAAACTTTGGATGGAAAATTAATTAATGTAGGCTTTGTAAAGAAATAGAAATAAAAGTAAATAAGATTAAACAATACTTCGTATGTTCGCAATTAATATAACAAAAAAGTTGCTTCTAATACATATCTCAAAATAAGAAAATGAAAAAACAGTTATTACAGTCTGTCGTATTGTTGTGCAGTATGCTGCTGACAACTACAATTATCTTCGCTGGTCGCCATACCCCTCCGGGTGGTGGAGGTGGTGCACCTATTGATGGTGGTTTGAGTTTGTTGATTGGTGCTGGAGCTTCTTATGGCATCAAAAAACTGTATAAAAACAAAGCAAAGAAGGACGAGGAAAACAAGTAATGGAAGAGATTATAAAAAATGCTACACTCTTTAAGATAATAGAAAAAGAGTGGAAGCAGATTCCAATGGTGGTAAGGCAATTTATAGTAAGAGCCGCACTACTATTGGCTTTTTGGTTTATAGCCTACACTTGCTTCCTCAAACCCGATGCAACTGTAGACAATTGGTTAACTAAAGTTACTGCACAAGCAACCACTAGTTGTCTCAATAATTTCTACAAGCATGGCTTCACGGTTTTACCACAAGCAAACGACGATGATGGTATTAAAGCCTCAATTACACAGTTAATACATTTTCAGGATAAATTTGCTTTGTTAATAATATCGGGTTGCAATGGATTTGATGTTTATGCAACTTTTATAGGTTTTTTAGTATGTGTGCCAGGGGCATTCTATAGAAAACTTCAATACACAACATTAGGAATTATAATTATTTTTATTCTAAATGTTCAACGATGTTACCTATTAGTTTGGTTGAATTTAAATAAACCCGAGTGGACTGATTTTGCGCATCATTATGCGTTTACTACAATTGTTTATGCCTTTATATTTTCAATTTGGGTATCATTTATGAAGAAAACAAAAGGAAGTGAAGCGTAAGAAACTGATTCAAGCATTTTGTTTGGTGTTTTTATTTTCTATGCTCGGTACTTCTTTGTATGAAAGGTTTGGCAATTGGCCTTACACCGATTTAGTCACTTGTTTAGTTATTTTAGCTATTTGGTATGGGGGAAACATCTATTGGAGAACACTTATAGATATTAGGTATGCTGGTTTACTTTGGTCTGTGATTTATTTATTTGTCTTTGTTAATTGTGTGATATTTAGTTTTGGCAAGTATTTTTTAGGATGGAAGTATCCGATTCATCATTTTTATTGTTTATATCCCATTCCTTTTTTAGTCATTTATCTTCTAACTAAGCTTACTACTTATTATTCCAATAATGACAATACTGAATAGTGATTCTCTAAAAGGTTAATTTAGCGAATAGGTGTCGTTTTTTTTATTATTTTAGTGTCTGAAACTTACATTATACACACATACTGATGACCTCCATAAATAGATTTATTTTTCTAGTTGTACTCCTCTCTTTAAGTAGTGTTTGTTCGCTTCTGAAAGCTCAAAAGATTACAACTATAGCAGGTAATGGGGTACAAGGGTTTAGTGGAGATGGAGGTTTAGCAATAAATGCTACGCTTGGTTATCCTGATGCTGTTGTCGTTGATGCTGCGGGAAACATTTACATTGCAGATACTTGGAATAATAAGGTTCGAAAAATTGATAGCACAGGTATTATCACCACTTTAGCTGGAATAGGTAGTCAAGGGTATAGTGGCGATGGGGGATTATCCGCTAAGGCCGAACTCAGTGGTCCAAATGCATTGGCAGTAGATGCAAATGGTAATGTATATATATCGGACGCTAATAATTTCTGCATCCGTAAAGTAGATAAAAAGGGTATCATCACAACAATCGTCGGCGGAGGTATAAGTGGACTTGGTGATGGGGGTCTTGCAATTGCAGCACAACTACAATCTCCTACCGGGCTAGCCATAGATGGCATTGGAAACCTCTATATTGCTGATTTTATCGATCATCGTATTAGAAAAGTAGATGTAAATGGAATTATTACAACAGTAGTGGGGAATGGTACAGCTGGATATAATGGTGATAGTTTAGTAGCTACATCCGCTCAATTAAACTATCCTTCCGGGATAGCCGTAGACGCAAGTGGCAATCTTTATATAGTGGATAATACCAACCAACTTATCAGAAAGGTAGGTGCCGATGGGAAACTAGTAACTATTGCAGGAACGAAAGGTGTAAAATCATTTACTGGCGATGGTGGTTTAGCAAAAAAGGCTACGCTGAAATATCCTTATAGCATAACAGTAGATGTTTTAGGTAATATCTTTATTAGTGATCAAAACAATTATCGTGTTCGTAAGATAAACACGAGTGGTATTATTTCTACCATTGCCGGAAATGGCAATTATGCTTATAGTGGTGATGGTGGGTTAGCAACCAAATCCTCTCTTGCTTCACCTTATGGAGTATCATTTGACGGAGCCGGTAATTTGTATATTGTTGACCATGGAAATAATAGTATCAGAGAAGTAACCTACTTGTCTATCACCTCTTTTACGCCCACCACTACTTGTGTAGGAAACACCGTTACTATTAGAGGAGTTGGATTCTCAACAACAACTTCCGTTAAAATTGGGGGCATTCCAATCGCTACTTATTCAGTTGTTTCAGACTCTGTGATTACTTTCATTGCGGGAAGTACAGATTCTGGCAAAATAAGTGTTTCAAATATTGGCGGCACCTTTACAACCAATAAGGCTTTTAATCGGTTAATTCCTTCTACGACTATTATCAACCAAAAAGCATGTGGAAGCTTCTTCTGGCATGACCAGACTTATACTACTAGTGGAAGCTACTCTTTCGACACTACCAACTCCGTAGGTTGTGATAGCTTGGTTACTTTGAATTTAACCATTACCATCTGCTATCCTGATGGTGTCTGGACTGGTACAACCAGTACCAACTGGAGTGATACCAGCAACTGGTCTAATAATGTTTTACCTGCGGATACAAGTAATGTTACGATACTTTCAACGGCCATTTATCAGCCTGCTCTTTCTTCGGATATTACCGTAAATAATATGGTAATAGATGGACAAGTATTTCTTAACGGTCATACGCTTACCGTAAATGGTGCGGTAAGTGGTGCAGGCAATCTCGTTAGTTCTGCCACTTCCTCTTTGGTAATCGGGGGCAATGCGGGTAACATTAACTTCTCGTCTTCCAATAATCTAAAGAATTTAACCATCAATGGCAATGCAACTTTGGGGAATGCATTAAATCTTTTTGGCGTACTATCTGTTCCTGTTGGAGGCTCTTTTAATACCGGAGGAAATCTTACCCTTAAATCTAACAATACAGCCACTGCCGTAGTAAGTGCAGTTGGCGGCACCATCAATGGCAATGTAACGATAGAAAGATATATTCCTCAAGGGTACACGGCGTACAGAGACTTGGGCGTTTGTGTTTCGGGTGCAGGCAGTATAGATAATACATGGGGGCAGGTACTCAACAATTATCCTACGTACACCTATTCTGCAACAAACGGATGGGATAGTATTTCGGGTTCAACCATTCTGCAACCTTTCACTGGTTACAGAATACTTGTTTCAGGTTATAAAAACACTGCTCCCCCATCTTCTAACATTAGTACCATGAACAGCGATGTAACACTTAGTTATTCGGGCAGTCTCCTTACCGGAAATCAAAACATACCTTTGGCTTCTGGGGCAGATAAGTTCACGTTTATTTCTAACCCGTATGCCTCTCAGGTAGACTTTAACCAGTTAACCACAAGTGGAATTTATAATGGCTACTGGTATTTAGACCCTACCACTATGTATGGCACGTACGAAAACTATAATTTCTTTGGGGCTAACATAGGCGTAAGTAACATCTATGCCAACAGTGCTGCCCAGTTCATACAACCCGGACAAGCCTTTTTTGTGTGCAGCAACAGTGCGTCTCCTGTCTTAACCTTTACGGAAAGTGCTAAAGACAATTCGACACCGCAACAAAATATCTTTGGTAAAACAGTCTTAAACCGAATTGCTGTAGGACTCTTTACCAACCACAAAAATGTAGATGGAGCAGTGGTTGTATTTAACAATAGCTTCTCTAAAAGTATTAGTCAGGAAGATGGGTTGAAGATAAAAAATCAAGGCGAGAACCTCACCTTTTCGGTAGCAGGAAAAGACCTTTGTGCCAATGGATGGACACTTCCTGCTGCTACTGATGCCTTGCCTCTGCATCTGTTCAATCTTCAAACAAATACTACCTATCAATTACGGTTGGATGCTAGCTTGTTTTCAGGCAATGGCTTAAATGCTTATGTAAAAGACAATGTTACCAACACAGGGTTTTTACTAGTGGGTGATAGCAACATTGTTTCTTTTACTACCTCCACAGACACTGCTTCGTACAGCAACCGGTACAGTATTGTATTTGATGGAAGTTTTCTGCCGGTCAGGAATATCAACGTTACTGCCACAGCCTTACAGAATAAACTAGTAGCTGTTAAATGGACGGTTACAGGCGAAACCAATGTAACCAACTATCAGATAGAGCGTTCTATTGATGGCGTTACCTTCACCAAACTGGCAACAGTATCTCCATCAACCACCAATAATTACAGTTATATAGATGCGCCTGTTGGAGATGTAGTTTATTATCGTATAAAAGTAATAGATAGAGAAGCGTTGGTTTCATATAGTAAAGTTGTTACACTCACCACCAATCACTCACCACTCACCACAATCACTGCTTATCCAAATCCAATTAATGGTAGGACTATCGGTTTGAAGCTAAACAATATAGCAACAGATAGCTACACCATTAGTATGGTAAACAAGCTAGGGCAAGTGGTATTTACCAGTTTATTAAATCATGCTATCTTAAATGCTACAGAAAGTATTTATATAGATAAAGAGTTGGCTGCGGGAAGTTATACAATGATACTAAAAGGTACTGCAAATAAAATATTCAGTACAGAAGTGATGGTTAAATAGATCTACATTGAACAAGCGCAATACATTACTCATACTCATTACAATCACAACTGTAATTTCTATTACGGCCAATGCGCAATTCAGTATTGGTGGGCCAGGTACCAATGGTAGTACTACCAATGCAAACGGTACAAAAGCAAATGGTGCCAACAACTCCCCATCCGTTCCTTTTGATGGGGACATGAGTTTGATGCTGCTTATTTCTGGTGTTGGTTTAGGAACTAAAAAGCTTAGAAACAAGCAAAAAGGTTCCTGATACTTAGAAACTGTTTGAGTTAATTGTTAAGAATTACTTATGAGTGTTTATTTAATTGGAACAAGACAAATTTTGCAGCCATAGTCCAACGCCTAAGGCGAAAAATTTAACGCAGTTACAGTTAATATTAAACCGCATAAGGAATATCAAATAATTAACTCAAACAGCTTCTTATTCCTCTAGAATAAATTACTTCTTAGAAAAATCTGGGTTTAATACGGACTTATTGTTTAACAACCTCGCTATTAATATACTTCTTTGTGCAGAACCTTATCTCCTTTACAATTACGGCCATCTTAGTTTTGTTTCAGAATAATTGAGTTATGAAAAAGATGGCACCTTATTCTTCTATTTACAAATACTTGCTAGATCTTCTTTTGCTAGCAGCCTCCATCCTTACCCCACCCTGACTTTTCAATTTCCCTTTTTGAATAGTCAACTTATGATGTTGGAATATAGACTCCTGATGTTGAATATATCACACATGATGTTGAATATATCACACATGAAGTTGGATTTATCACAGATGATGTTGGATTTATCACACATGATGTTGGATTTATCACAAGTGATGTTGAAATGTAGACATGCGATGTTGGAATATTAACAGAATATTTGAACGTGAGCGTCAAGCGCAGTGACGCTGTCAATATCGCAAAAACATTCCTCATCCAATCGGCAAACCCATTCGCTATTCTCCTCCTCTGGAGGAGGTAGGAGGTGGGTCTAAAACTAAGTTACGTAGACACATAATATTGAAAAGTAGACATGCAATTTGAGAAAATGAATGTTTTTGCCCTCATTGGAGTTCCGAACAACCCAGCTAGTCCACGTCACTCGCTAAAATCTACAAGGGCTAGCGCACGCGTTTCGCGTGTGCATTCGCTAAGGTCTTACGTTTAAGAAGCTACTCATTTAGATAATGGGTAGCTTTTTTGCTAAGGTTGCCAATAAACAAACTACTTTCGGAAACTATAAGCCGTAAGTATAAGTTTTACAATAAAGAGGGTGTTTATTTTGTAAGTTTTGCAACGGTGTATTGGTTAGACATTTTTGTAAGAGAAGTGTATTGTAATACTATTGTTGAAAGCTTGGATTATTGTAGAAAGAACAAAGGACTTGAAATATTTTGTTGGTGTATTATGCCCAGTCACATACATTTGATAATTAGGGCAAAAGGCAATAATCCAGAAATAGTTTTAGGAAAATTTAAAGAGCATACGTCCAAGCTGTTAACGAAACAAATAGCAGAAAATGCCGAAGAGAGTAGAAAAGAGTGGTTATTGTGGATGTTTAAAAGAGCTGCAAGCAAAAGTAGCAATGTTACCAATAATCAATTTTGGCAGCATCATAATAAGCCTATCGAGTTATGGACACCAGAAGTAACGGAACAAAAGGTAAACTATATACACAACAACCCTGTTGCATCTGGCTTTGTGAAAGAGGCTAATTATTGGAAATACAGCAGTGCGATAGATTATGCTGGCGGAAAAGGGTTATTGGAAATTGATTATATATAAAGTAAATACAAATGATTGTAGCGAAGGCACACGCCAAAGGCAGTGCGCTAGCAGCGAAGATTGTAGCGAGTTTGGCGTGGACTAGCGGTGAGTAATCTACCATTAGCAGATAATTCAACCGACAAAATATTCATCATTTTTTCGGCACACGAGATTAGAAACGACGAAGAAAGAAGTTTGTTTTTTAAAGAACTCAGAAGGGCAATAAAGCCTGACGGACAAATTTATTTGATGGAACACCTGAGGGATACTGTAAACTTCTTGGCTTATAACATTGGGTTCTTACATTTTTATCAAAAAAATACTTGGCTTAAAACTTTTGAAGATGCGAAACTCATAATTAAACAAGAAATCAAAATAACCCCTTTTATCTCAACCTTTATTCTAACTAAAAATGGAAATACACCTTAAAATAATAGGTATCCTGTTAATTATATTGGCTTTGATTCATGTGATATTTCCCAAGTATTTTAATTGGAAAGATGATTTAAAACCATTAACCCTTATTAATAGGCAGATGATGCATGTGCATACCTTTTTCATTGCACTCACAGTTCTACTAATGGGCATTCTATGTTTTACTTCATCAGAAGATCTCGTAACCACACATCTTGGAAAAAGAATATCTCTGGGTCTTGGCATATTTTGGTTTATAAGATTATTATTTCAATTCTTTGTCTATTCATCAATTCATTGGAAAGGAAAGAAATTTGAGACTGTAGTGCATATTGTGTTTTCATTACTTTGGATGTATTTGAGTATAATATTCTTAATGGTATATTTCATTTAAGATTCGCTACCGTAGTTTTGCTATCTGGTTTATGTGTGCTTGTTCTAGATGCCAATTCACAACACAAAAAACTAATGATGCTAATGGAACAGTAACGCTTTTAAGATAGGTGTATCAATAATCTAGTATATATACACGATTTACAATGCCAAATGAATAAATTGAATTTTGGAAACGATACCGGAAACGATTGCAATTTAATTGCTCTGAAAATAAAATCTGTACCTATATATTTGGACGAAGAAAATGATGAGTAATGAGTTCTGCCTACTCCTTTTTACCACTCAACTTTTGAGTAAGAGATCAGTCAAGGTTGAGTAATCTATGTTTTCATACAACAATAAAAATGATAATGACATTTAAAGCGATTGTAATTGCCTTGCTTCTTTTGGTTGTAACAAATTATTCTAATTCCCAAGTACCCAAGGTTTTAAAAACCAATGAACCACTACTAAATACCCCTTCTAGCTTTGCACAACGCGAAAAAGAAAGCATCAATGAATCGTGGAAACAAGTTACTGGCGATGTGGCAGGTGCTGAGAAAATAGATTTTACAGATGCATCATGGCAGACTGTAAATCTTCCAAACACATGGAATGCGATAGATGCCTACACTCAAAAGAAATATTATAGAGGGATTGGCTGGTACAGAAAGAACCTGTTGCTCACCAATAAACACGCTGGCAAGAAACTCTTTATCAATTTTGAGGGGGTGTTTCTAAAGGCAGATGTGTACATCAATGGGAAATTTGTGGGCGAACATAAAGGAGGCTATACTGGTTTCACTTTTGATATATCTAGCTATTTTTCCGTCCCGGGCAAGAACACGATTGCCATAAAAGTAGATAACAGTAAAGACTTGGACTTGCCGCCTATTTCGGGTGATTATACTATGTTTGGGGGAATATACAGGGATGTTTATCTGGTATCGACCAATGCGGTACACTTTGATGAAACGAACCTGGGCAGTAGTGGCGTTTTTCTTGAAACCCCTGTGGTTAATGATAAAACTGCTACTATTAAAGTGCGAGGAACTATCGCTAACCAATCTACCTTGAATACTAGTTTAACTATCATATCTAAAGTAATAGATAAAGCAGGGGTGGTTGTAACAGAAATAAAATCGAAACTAAAACTAGCAGCAGGGGCAAACGGCAACTTTGAACAGTTGTCTGAAAAGATTCCTAATCCTAACTTATGGTCACCAGAAAATCCCTATTTATACACCGTTCAGACTTCGATTGTTTCTGATGACAAAGCACAAACCGTTCTCGATTTCACTAATCAACCACTTGGGTTTAGGTGGTTTAGCTTTAATGCCGATTCAGGGTTTTATCTCAATGGCAAATACCTGAAACTAATAGGGGCTGCACATCACCAGGATTATTTTGGTTTGGGCAATGCGTTGGATAATGACCTTCAGCGAAGGGATATGGAGTTATTGAAAGCAATGGGAGGTAACTTTATACGTGTGAGCCATTATCCGCAAGACCCTACTATCATTGAGATGTGCGATAAACTGGGCATCCTAGTATGGGAAGAAACGCCGCTCGGAAATACCTTTTATGAAAGTGAGGAACTGAAAGCAACCTGCATCAGTAGCTTGAAAGAAATGATCAGGCAGAACTACAATCACCCAAGTATTATCATTTGGGGGTATATGAACGAGGTTGGGTTGGGCACCGCCAAGATGGCTGAGAAAGAAAAGAAGAAAGGGATTTATGAAAGTACCGCCAGGTTTGCTAAAGTATTGGATAGCATTGTGCATGCGGAAGATAAAAACAGACTATCTACCATGGCGCAGAACTCGGGGGGCAATACTTACTATAAAGATTATGGACTTACGAGTACGCCTGACGTAATTGGATGGAATACTTATTATGGCTGGTATAAAGGTGGGTTTGATGACTTTGGTCCTTTCATGGATAAAGTGCATAGCGAATCGCCCGAAATGAAGTCTTTAATAAGTGAATTTGGGGCAGGTAGCGACCAAAGATTGCACAGTTTGAACCCGGAACAATTCGATTTCAGTATTGAGTGGCAGCAGTTATACCACGAATCTTATTTAAAGCAAATATTTAGTCGGAAATATATTGCCGGTGCTGCCGTTTGGAATCTGATAGACTTTTGTGCTGCTGGTCGTCAGGAGAGTATGCCACACATCAATAACAAGGGATTGTTGTATAATAATCGTACGCCAAAAGATGTTTACTTTCTATATCAGGCATGGATGGTAAAAACACCTGTTCTGCACATTGCAAGCCGCGATTGGCAAATAAGGAACGGTTTTCAGGCATCCCCTAAGGATACAACTGTAACGCAGCCTGTTAAGATCTATTCAAATCTGGATAAGGTTGAATTGTTTGTTAATGCAAAATCAATTGGAATACAAAGTGTCAGCAATGGATTGTCAGTTTGGAATGTACCCTTTGTAAATGGCAAGAACTCATTAATAGCTAAGGGCGAAAATGCAAATAGGAATTGTGAAGATGCTATGCAAATAGATTTTGTGATAATACCTGCAATCCTCAATCAGGTTAAAGATAAAACCTTTGAATTGGCTGTGAATGTTGGGAGTAATTGTTTCTTTACCGACCCCATCAATAATACCACTTGGTTGCCAGATCAACCCTATAAATCAGGCAGCTTTGGCTATGTAGGTGGAGAGATATTCAGAGCAGGAGAAGGTAAGATTGGACATCAATCGGAAGTTAACCAATCGCGCAATGTTCCTTTATACCAAACATTCAGATACGGTTTGAGTGATTACAAATTTGATGTTGCAGATGGGGAGTATGAAGTTGAACTACATTTTGCAGACTTAGGAAGTAAGGCTTCAAAATCTGTATATGATGTTAGCGAATCAGAAGAAAAAGGCAAAGAAACTAGTCAGTTTAATGTTATCCTAAATGGGTATAAGGTGCTTGAAGACTTTTGCCCGGCAACACAGTATGGTGCATTGAATGCTGTTTATAAAACCTTTGTGGTTCAGGCTAAAGATTTAAAAGGAATAACAGTGTCTTTCGAAAAAGAAAAAGGGAATACTTTTCTAAATGCTATAAAGGTTAGAAGGTTAAATTAGAACCAAAGATTTAGTTCAGATTGGGGGGGAAGAATGTCAACCCCAGCCCATCTAGTGCAGGAATGTTTGAATGTGAGCGACTGGCGCAGTGACGCTGTCAATAGCTTAAAAATAACTTAATCCTCATCAAATCGGCAAACCCATTAACTTTTCTCCTCCTCGGGAGCTACTGTTAGGACACATCTTTAAATGATTGTTTATGTAATATCCATCCTTCATATATAGCATAAAACTTGATAAGTCCTTTTTGTAGGGTAACTGGACCAGCCTTTCGCTGTTTGTTGTTAGCTTTCCAGCCACCCAGTCTTGCAATAATCCAATATGCCCAGCTAGTGCGCGTGACTTTGGTTGCTTTTGCACCCATCTTGCGCCTGAATGTCTTTTAAGCGTACTTACCAGCTAGCGCACGTCAAATATGGTGTTCCACGGTCTCGCTGCTACCGAGCGTGTTTCACGCGTGGATTCGCTAAGATATTAGTAGTGATATTGTAGTTCTTTTATTTTTAACAAATGCCAGACCACAGGGGATGCGGCAACAGCGAAGACCTTAGCAAGTTTTACACAGACTAGCAGAACCCACAACTCACCATCCGTGCCATTTGATGGAGGGATGAGTCTACTATTGCTAACTTCAGGAATTGGCTTTGGAGTAAACTCCCTTAAAAGGAAGACCTTTACTACTCCAATCAATTGTTAAACAATAAGAAAAGCAATCTCGCCGATTTTCTGCCTTTCAACCTCACCTAACTAATTAGCTTGCCCCTTCTGTTACAAAACAGCAAGTAATGTAACTCATGTTCAACTAACTAACTTTATGTACAAATACATTCTTACCTTCTTCATACTTTGCTTTTCCTTTGCCTCCTTTGCCCAAAAAGGAACTTTGCGGGGGCGATTGATAGACAGTGTAGATGGTCAATCTTTAAAATCGGCTTCCATTACTGTACTCGATGCACAAGACTCTACTTTAGAAGTTTTTGGATTGTCGGATGAGGAGGGCAACTTTAACCTGAGAGGCATTTCGCAAGGGCAATTTATTGTTAAGATTACTTTTGAAGGCTATAAAACAGTTAGAAAAAGAATAACCATCAATAAAGAAAAGTTGCTGGCTGATCTTGGCAATATCTATATGAAGATTAAAGCCAAAGACCTGCAAGAAGTAATTGTGGAAGCCGCCCCAATGACCATTAAAAAAGATACCATTGAGTATAATGCCAGTAGTTTTAAAACGAAACCTAACTCGGTGGTAGAGGACCTTTTAAAGAAGCTACCTGGTGTGGAAGTAGATACAAAAGGAGCCATAACAGCACAAGGCGAAACCGTGCAACGCGTATTGGTAGATGGTAAAAGATTCTTTGGGGAAGACCCCAAGATGGCAACCAGAAACCTTCCCCCCGATATGGTGGATAAAATACAAGTGTATGATGCACAAAGCGATCAGAGTGCTTTTAGTGGTTTTGATGATGGCACACGTACCAAAACCATCAACATCACTACCAAAAAAGATAAAAGAGCGGGATACTTCGGTAAGGCTATGGCAGGTGGCGGCAACGAAGGTCGTTATGAAGCAAGTGCTACTTTTAACCGGTTTAAAAACAACCAGCAAATGAGCTTTGTGTCTGAAGCAAACAATGTAAACAAGCAAGCTTTTAGTGTACAAGACTTTTTGGGAAATGTTGGGCGAGGCGGCGGCGGTAGAGGCGCAGGTGAACTAGGAGGTGGCAACAGCAGTACTGGCATTACCACCGTTTGGGCAGCAGGACTAAACTATAAAGATGTTTGGGGAAAGAGCACGGAAGCTTATGGCAGTTATTTTTATAATAACGTAGCCATCAATAATATCTCTAATAGTTTAACGCAGAGGTTTGCAACCAATCCTGATTCTTCTCAGTTTGCCACGCAGGCAAGTAACTCACTCAATCAAAATCAGAACCATCGGTTTAACTTTAATATAGAAATGCCTATTGATAGTGCCAACTCTATGATTATCCGGCCCAACATCAGCTACCAGTCAAGTACGGTAGGCACACAAACGGGTACCAATACCACATTGAATAAAGTAAGCGAGTTGAGTAATGTAAACCAACGTGTAAACACTTATAACAATGGCTTTAATAACTCGATGGATGTTCTTTTCAGGCATCGTTTCAAACTACCAGGTCATACATATTCTATCAATATCAGTGGAGGAAACACTTCTAATGATGGAACCCTTAATAATTATGATACTACCAAAACATTGAGAGGGTTGGATACTTTAAACCAATACAATAACAATGGAAGTAATGCCCAGAATATTAGCACCACGCTATCTTATACGCATCCTGTTGCAAAGAATCAGTTGATTCAATTAGGCGCCAACTATAGTTATAATGTAAGTACTTCAGATCAGAATACTTATTCGGCTGATAGTACCGGAAAATATACACTTCCTGTAAATGCGTTGACAAATAATTTTAAAAATAGTAATGAAAGCGAAAGATTCACGCTAGGATATCGAATTCAGAACAATAAATTAAGCTTTGGCGTTACAGGTGGGGTTCAATTTACCAATCTGAACAGTACTAACAGAACTGCCGATACCATATCCATCATAAAACATTATACAAACCTGTATCCTGCTGCCAATTTAATGTATAGCTTTACCCGAACTACCAATATACGTATCAATTATAATGGAAGAACGAGTGCTCCAAGCCTTTCTCAACTGCAACCCGTAACAAATAACACCAATCAATTGAACATCACCACAGGTAATCCTAATTTGTCGCAAGCTTTCACCAATTCAATAAGGATATTCTTTACGTCGTTTGATGTTTTTAAGCTTAGAAACATCTTTGCCGTTATTAATGCGAGCAATACGCTAAATGGTATTGTGAGTGACATCACACAAATTAACGTTGGTACAAAAGCGGGTACACAACACACTACTTATATTAACAAAAGTGGGGCTTATAGTGTGAGTGGTTATTTTAACTATGGCTTCCAGTTGAGTAATCCTAAAAGTAACCTGAACTTTAGTACCAATCTGAGCACCAACAGAAACATAAGTATCCTAAACGGTAGTGTAAACAATACGTTCAACTCTGATATTGGCGAAAAAGTAGGTTGGACCATGAATTTGAATGAAAAGTTCGATTTAAACCTGCATGCTTCCACTAATTATAGTAGTATCAAGAACTCTATCAATACACAAACAAACGCTAATTACTTTACAAATAGTATTTGGGCTGAACCTACTTATACGTTTAAAGGAGGTTGGGTTTTTAGTAACGACTTCACCTACACTTTTTACTCAGGTCGCACGTCGGGATATAATGTTTCAGTGCCTTTATGGAATGCTTACGTTAGTAAACTACTCTTTAAGAAACAAAATGGGGAACTAAAATTTGCTTTGTATGATATTCTCAACAAGAACCAGAACGTTACCAGAACAACAACTAATAACAGTGTTGCCGATGTTCAGAACAATGTTTTGAAGCAATACTATAGCATTACATTTACCTATAATCTTCGCAAGTTTGCTGCACAGCAACCTGCTATTCCAGGAATTTTTAGAGGGATGCATGGCATGGGAGGCGGAAGAGGCGGTAGAGATTTTTAAACTTCCTTTCATTTATAAATAAGTAGAAGTTAGAATTATTCTAAAGGGGCTTTTTTGTCTAAATGTCTGCCTAAAATGATGAATCATTATTAATAAATTAAATCAAGTTGATAAATAAGGCATTAAACCTATATCATTTACCACTGTCTTTGGTGCACTGAGGCTATTTAAAAGCAACAGGATTTCAATTTTCAATTTACGGTACTTCTTTTATGATAAAATTTCTTCTGGCTTCGTGTACTCTTATCTTTTTTACAGCCATATCTGCCCAAAACACCGGTTCCGTTACCGGGAAACTAATAGATAGTGTAGGCAAGCAAAATCTTAAAGCCGCTTCTATCTCTATTATGGATCCAAACGATTCTACGGTATTACATTTTGGATTGAGTAAAGAAAACGGTGATTTCCTGATACGTAATGTTCCTTTTGGTTTTTATCTGGTACAAATCAGTTTTCAAGGATATAAAACCGAAAGTCGCAAAATAACCATCAATGAGGAGCAACCTTCAGCCGATTTAGGTACAATCTATATGAAGTTTCAGGCAAAGGAACTAGACGAAGTAATTGTGCAGGTAAGTCCTATCGTGGTTAAGAACGATACCATACAATACAATGCAAGTAGTTTTAAAACCAAGCCCAATGCAGTGGTAGAAGACCTCTTAAAAAAGCTTCCCGGTGTAATTGTAGACAACGATGGCAATGTTTCTGCACAAGGGGAAGCTGTGCAGCGCATATTTGTAGATGGAAAGCGTTTTTTTGGTAATGATCCAAAGATGGCAACCAAGAATTTACCTCCCGATATTATAGATAAGATACAGGTGTATGATGCTATGAGCGACCAAAGTGCTTTTAGTGGCTTTGATGATGGCGTTCGAATTAAAACAATCAATATTACCACCAAAAAGAACAAGAAAAGGGGCTATTTCGGGCGGGCATTTGCTGCCGAAGGAGACCAGGGACGATACGAAGGAAACGTAAACTTTAGTAAGTTCAGGGGCGACCAGAAGATTACGGCTCTTGGGCAGACCAACAACATCAATGTACAAGGTTTTACGCCACAAGATGGCGGTGGAAGCGGACAAACAAGGGGTGGCATCACCGTTACCAAAGCAGCAGGATTGAATTTTACCGATACCTGGAACGGCAAAACCGATTTCTCGGGTAGTTACTTTTATAATAACCTTCAAACCGAAAAGGATACGAAGAGTTTTACCCAGAAGTTCTTCCCCAACAACGATACGTCTAGTTTTACAAGTGCTACCAAGACTTCTAATCAAGCCAATGAGAACCATCGGGTCAACTTTAATATTGAGCAAACCTTCGACTCGATGAATATGCTCATTATCCGACCAGATATTTCTTTTCAGAATAATAATTCAGTCAATATTGGTCAATCAAACACCAACAAAAGCATTGTTTATGGTATTGATTCCCTTCGTCAGAACAACCTTCACCAAACGTCTACCGGAAATAACAAAAGTTTCAATGGAAATATCAGCACAACATTCCGTCATCGGTTCAAAGCGCCCGGAAATACGTTTTCTATCAGCCTGAATGGTAGTGCCAACAACAACAACAATGCAGGCACCAACAATTCCATCACCAATTATTTCATTCCTGTAGATTCTACCAAACATACCAACCAGATAAATAGCAACAAAGGCAATAGCAGCAGCTTTGGAAGTAATTTTTCGTATACTTTTCCCGTTGCATTTAATAATATCATCGAATTGAGCTACGGATATAACTTCAACAACAATACTTCCAACACAAAAACCCTTGCTTACGATAGTGTAATGATGGGATATAGTGATGTGGTAGACAGCCTTTCTAACAATTTTGTAAATAGTAATTCGTCTCATAGAGGAAGTATTGGTTATCGGCTTAAAGTAGGTAAACTAAACTTCGGAATATCCAACGGAGTACAGTTTACCAACCTCAACAGCACCAATACCAGTAAGGATACGAGCATAAGCCGCAGTTTTACAAATATGTATCCCACTGCAAACCTTACTTATGCCTTTAGTAAGCAAGAAAACCTACGAATCAACTACAACGGCCGTAGCAATCAACCCAATATTAGTCAATTGCAGCCCGTTCCCAACAACAGTAACCCCGCAAACATTATAACTGGTAACCCAAACCTGGTACAAGAGTTTGCACACAGCATCCGATTGTTGTATACCTATGTAGATCCGGTTAGTTTTAGCAATATTTCTGTTTTATTAAATGGCGGATTAACGACTAATAAGGTGGTTACGAGCATTACCCAGTTGGCAAATGGCTATCAGACTACTACCTATCAGAATATGAATGGAACCTATAACCTGAAAGCACACGTAAACTATGGTATTCAGTTAAAAGCTCCCAAAAGTAACCTGAATTTTATTACCAATGCTGCTTATAACCGGGATATCAGTTTGATTAATGATTCAAAGAACTATACCAATGCGTCTAATGCAGGAGAAAGCATCAACTGGACGATGAACCTGCACGAAAAACTAGATTTAAATGTGAATGCGGGATATAATTACAACATTGTGAAGTATTCTATCAAGCCACAGAACAACAGAAACTACCATACTGAAAGTTTTTCTATTGAACCCACCTATACTTTTCCGGGAGATTGGGTATTGGGTAGCACTTTTAATTATTCTTATAACAGTGGGTTGGCAAGTGGCTACAGTCCACAGCCGCTTTTGTGGAATGCATCACTTGCCAAAGAGCTTTTTGATAAAAAACAAGGAGAGATAAAGATTGGCGTGTACGATTACTCAATATTTTTACAATGCCGAAGCCTACTTTTATTTCGTAGACAAATGTGAAAA
>CAISCV010000155.1 GCA_903883945.1 uncultured Chitinophagaceae bacterium
GCCCATCTGATGGATGAGCTAACCAAAATAAAACGTGTAATCAGTAAGATAATCCCTGATGCACCCCACGAAGTCATGCTGGTATTAGATGGTTCTACTGGACAGAATGCATTGGAACAAGCCAAACACTTTACTGCAGCTACCGATGTGAATAGCCTTACCATTACTAAATTGGATGGTACTGCAAAGGGTGGAGTTGTATTGGCAATAGCCCATCAGTTTAAGATTCCTGTTAAGTTTATTGGCGTAGGCGAAAAGATTGATGACTTATTGATATTCGACAAACACGAGTTTGTGGATAGTTTATTTAAATTGTAGACGCATTTATTTGATTTTTTACAAGTATTTAATTTACGCTACCTCTGTATTTTTTTAACATATAATAACAAGGTATAAACTGTTCAATTAAAATTTAAAAAAACACTCTAATAAAATTTATTTTAAAACCTTAGTGCCTGATAATACATCCCGAATCATATATGATGGTATTTTTCGTTCTTAATAATACTGCATGCCCTGTAGACTTGTTCTGCTAAAATAAGCCTGACTATCATGTGTGGAAAAACCAATTGAGATAAACTCCATACAAAGTTTGCACGTTTAAACACGCTTTCCTCTACCCCGAAAGCACCGCCAATCAAAAAAACAATCCGCTTGGTGCTTTCATTGCCCCTCTGTTGTAGGAGGGTTGCCAAGGTGGGTGAACTGATATTCTTTCCTCTTTCGTCTAATAGTATCAGATAATCTTCTTTCGTTAGCTTCTGTAAGAAACTAGCTGCTTCACTCTTTTTTAAATCATCTGAAGACAAGATTCCTGCATTCTTTGGAGGTGGAATAATCAACCATTCTACTGAGAAATAGTTAGTGATACGTTTTGTAAAGTCTTCTATAGCCGCTTTTAATTCGCTATCATGTTGTTTTCCTATACTACAGAGCAAAATCTTCATGGCGTAAATGTAAAAGAAACTACGCTAAGTTGAGTAAGCACATTCGTAAACAGCCTCAATCGTTTTCGCAAATTTATAGTTTAGAAAATATAAAATATAAAAATAGCTGAATACATTCGCAACGGTTTTTCATAGGATATTGGATTTAAACGGAGCTGGATATTCATCCTGGCTCCTTTTTTATTTTAATTATTCCGTTCATATGAATGGTATAAAAAGATACATTTGAAGCTACTGAATAACTTTTATGTATAATATACCTTATTTCAAGGGAAATGTCCCCTCCGATATTATTTCGTTTATGAGAGGCAACCCTTTTATAACGCTGATAGGTGTTGATGCCAACCAGCAACCTGTTGCTACACAAATTCCTGTTTTAATTAAAGAGAAGGAAGGCAAAATATATCTGACAGGTCACCTGAGGCGAAAGCAAGATCATACGAATGCCTTCGAACAAAATACAAATGTACTAGCCTTATTCACTGGAAACCATGCTTACGTAAGTGCAAGTTGGTATACCGAACAACAAGTTGCAAGTACCTGGAATTACAAATCGGTGCATGCAAAAGGTTTAATCCATTTTATGGATAGCGATGGATTGTATGATCTATTGGTAGAACTTACCAATCATTTTGAGGGAACTGAAGACAGCCCTGCGTCTATAAAGAACCTATCTAAGGACTATGTAGAAAACAATATGAAAGCAATAGTGGGCATTGAAATAGAAATCACATCTATTGACCACGTGTTTAAGCTGAGCCAAAACAGAGATGAAGCCTCAAAGCAAAATATAAAAAAGAGGATAGGAGAAGATTTAGTTTCTGATTAATGTTTATAACTTACCAGATTAAGTTTTACACCAAAGCTACCATCTTCGTAATAAGAAGGGTTTGTTGTTGTTGGCGCCTGATAAGCAAAAACTAGAATTTGCTTTGCAATGAGTCCAACTCCTTGGGCATATACTTCTGTTGAATAGGTTTTAGAATAAAAAAAATTGGGATTAAAAACAATACCCGAGCTATCTGCATTCTGTAAAATAGTCGTTGTATTTGGAAAAGTACTGTCAATTACGGTAAACGGTTGATTAATTGAAGTATATAGATATGTCCAACCGGCATAAGTAGTATTATCAGTGATCTTTACTGAGTCTATGTAACTGTTACCACTCCAGGTAGTATTTAGGGAAATTGGATTAACCAAGTTTACGAATCTGCGATTATTACCATCAATTGTTTCTATTTTGTCTTTGTCATAGGTTATGTAATAGCTTTCATTGTATTGATAAGGCTTAGTTGCCAAGGTATCTGTAAGATAGCGCAAAACCAAAAAAGAAGTTCGACCTTGATTGTCTAAAAAAGTCTTGGATACTGAATCTTTTGCTAAATAATAAGAAGTACTCATGCCATTTTGCGATGAGCTAGAACTATCCATTCTGTAAATAAAAACACTGCCCACTTTAAGGGGATATAAGGTAGATATATCATCCATTACAAGTATTTCAGATTTTTTTTTACAAGAAATGAATGAGAAACTCAACAATAAACCTAGAAAAAGATATTTCATAATTACTAATAGAGTAGCAAAATAAGGAGGTATTTAGATTGTATATTTCAGATAATCACATTATTTTCTTCTTAACTAATAACCACTATCTGATATCTATAAACTAAAAAACTGACTTCTGTATTATTCCCCCACCTATTACATCGTTGCCTTCGTAGAAAACAGCACTCTGTCCCGGAGCAATGCCTTTTACTGGTTCATAAAAGCGAATGCTCAATCCATTCTCGGTGTTGTACATATTACTCAATGCACCTTTGTCTTTGTAACGAATCTTGGTAAAAGCTTCCATCCCATCGTTTATGCCGTCATACTTAACCCAGTTAATCTTTATCACTTCTACCTCTCCCCTATTCAAATCATCTTCTTCACCTAATACGACGGTATTTGTTACGGGGTCGATGTTGGTTACATACGCTGGTTTACCCAAAGCTATTTCCAGCCCCTTCCGTTGACCAATGGTATAAAAAGGATACCCTTTGTGTTTGCCTAGTTTCTTACCCGTCTTGTCCACAAACCATCCTCCATCTACCCTTTCTTCTAGTCCATTTACCCTACGTTTCAAGAACCCGCGATAGTCATTGTCTGGTACAAAACATATCTCATAGCTTTCACTTTTCTTTGCCAGTTCGGGATAGCCCATATCAAATGCCATCTGACGTATTTCTGACTTTCTATATTTACCTAAGGGCATAATGGTACGACTTAACAACTCTTGGTCTAAGCCCCAAAGCACATAACTCTGGTCTTTGGTTTCATCTAAGCCTTTACTTATTACATAGCGTCCATTGGTGTGTTGCCTTACTTCGGCATAATGTCCGGTGGCAATCCACTGACAATCTAATGCGTTTGCACGTTTTAATAATGCCCGCCATTTGATGTGTGTATTGCACATAACACAAGGGTTGGGGGTACGACCTGCTAGGTATTCTTCTACAAAGTTTTCTATTACAAAGTCGCCAAACTCTTCTCTGATATCCAATATAAAGTGGGGGAATCCATTGTCAACTGCCGCTTGGCGTGCATCGTTAAAACTATCTATATTGCAGCAACCAGTTTCTTTACTACTTGCATTACTAGTTGCATAATCCCAGGTTTTCATAGTTATTCCAATTACCTCATACCCTTCATTATGCAACATCAGCGCCGTAACGGTACTATCAATACCCCCACTCATTGCCACCAAAACCTTTCCTTTAGTACTCATTTTATTCACTTATCCGTTAACTGTATTTAGTTAACATTAAAATCGAAGATAATAGCTATTTAAAAACAACCGATAATAAATGCTATTGTGACCTAAATGATTTCCTAAAACGATAAATTTAGCTAAGGTGTTAAAGTCCTAATACCTGCTTCATATTGTAAATGCCTTTCTTGCCTACCAGAAATTCGGCAGCCAATACTGCCCCCCCTGCAAAGCCAATTCGATTGTGTGCGGTATGAATAATCTCTATGTCATCTATGGGAGACTGGTATTTTATCTTATGGGTACCCGCAGCTGGATCTATTCTTTCACTGATTATTTCTAAGTCACTCGGATTGTCACTTATATGATTTACCCATTGCTTTTTGGAGGTGATATTCTTTAATACCTGTTCTGCCAAAGTGATGGCCGTTCCACTTGGTGCATCCTTCTTTTGCGTATGATGAATCTCTTCTAGCATCACTTCATATTCGGGATGATTATTCATCAGCTTGGCTAGGTACGTATTTACTTCGAAGAATATATTTACACCAATGCTATAGTTACTTGCATACACCAACGAGCCGTTAGTAGCTTCACATTCTTTTATGATTGTCTCCCATTCTGCCAACCATCCTGTACTTCCACAAACAACAGGAGTACCTGCTGCAAAACATTTCTTTAGGTTTTCGACAGCACTGTGGGGACTGGTAAATTCTATTGCCACATCACACTTTGCCAAATTCTCTTTGGTGAAGTCTTCGGGGTTAGAGATGTCTAGTTTTAATACTACTTCATGCCCTTTTGATTGAGCAATTTCTTCTATTGCCTTTCCCATTTTGCCATATCCAATCAATGCTATTTTCATTGCTATGTATTTTATTAATATTAAACCAACAATTATTGAACTGTACTTCGATATAAACTACTGAGCTTGTGTGATGGTTTGATAGAGTTAAATACCAACCCCAAGGTCGGCTGTCCGCCTACCGAATTGAGTGTGGGCGTGATATGTAAGCTTAAATCGCGGCTTACATCAAAGTCTTTTAAGTGTGCAAATACCGTCGCATCTGCCACATTTACCCCCCACAAAATAGCAAACCACAAGATGGAATAATCTCTATCGTGTCTGAATATGTTCCGATAACTCTCTAGCGAATATAAATCAAGATTTATTAATTGTGGATCTATCCCTGCCACAGCAGCTTTAACTGCGTTCTTTCCCGCGGCAGAGCTTGTATCTCCATAAGCTTGTAAATACCTCGCCCCATAGGCATAACTTGTCTTTTTGTAATAACTGTTATTATAAAAGAAAGTGTAAGCCGGGATGCCAATTGCGAGGTAAACGATGGGTATCTTCCAATACTCGCTGTTATAGGCTTGTCCCCAACCGGGTAATATGAGTGAACGCTGAGTAGCTATTCGTGGAATGTGTTTCTTTTTGATTGGGGGAATTGTATCTGTTACAAATCCATTTAATGAGTCTTTGGTTTTACGAATCAGCGAATCATTGGTCATCTTTTGTCTAACCTCCTGCGCCATTAAGCTGGGGTAGGAAATGGAGATAAAAACAACAAATAGTATGATGCGGTGTAAAAACATATTAAAAGAAATGGAGCGTATTAAGTATTAAGTATTAAGTATTAAGTATTAGGTAATAGGTATTAGGTATTAGGTATTAGGTATTAAGTAAAGATTGCTTTAACTTATCACCTAACACTTATTACCTACAACTTTCTAGCTGACCACAATATTCATCTGATCTAGAATTTTATTCAATTCATCCAAAGAGAAATACTCTAAGGTTATGCTACCTGTACCGTTCTTATTTACCGCCATCCTTACTTTAGTACTAAAATGTGAGGATAAATTATCTTCAATCTTTTTGTAAGCAGGGGGCAATGTACTCTTTACCGCTTTATCTGTCTCTTTTGTATTTGTCTTATAAAGGTTACGAACCAATTCTTCGGTTTGCCTTACACTCAAAGCCCTGTCTACAATTTCTTTATATACAAACAATTGCTTATCAACTGTATCAATACTAATTAATGCCCTTGCATGCCCCATAGAAAGACTGCCATTGCGAACGGACAACAAAATATCTGGAGGCAGCTTCAACAAACGTATATAGTTGGTAACGGTACTACGTTCTTTACCCATCCTTTCTGCCACTTGTTCTTGGGTAAAACTAAGCTCTTCCATCATTCGCTTGTAGCTCAACCCTATTTCAACTGCATTCAGATTTTCACGTTGCAAGTTCTCCAACAAGGCAAGTTCCAACAACTCATTGTCATTTGCCTGACGGATATAAACAGGCACATCCGTTAAACCTGCGAGTTTACTTGCTCTGAAACGCCTTTCTCCTGCTATTAACTGATACTTACCATTTGCTAGTTTAGCAACGGTTAACGGCTGAATAATATCATGTAATTTAATGGATGCAGCCAATTCATTCAATGCCGTTTCATCAAAATCTCTGCGAGGTTGTTTGGGATTGATAGCAATATCTTTCAAAGCAACTCGACTAGCATTTGTTGCTTGTTCTACCACTTCATTCTTCAATTTACCTTCTGTAGTCTGTAAATCGGTATCTATATTCTGTAACAAAGAACGGATTCCTTTGCCTAGTAAATCGTGTTTTAATTTGGAAGTTGCCATCTTATTATTTAGCTATAAGCCTTTAGCGATAAGCTATTAGCTAATTATATTTTTAATTAGTGTATTATTGTAAAAATTATTGAAACTTATTTTGAGAATTATTTTTTCAGTTTTAGAAAACAAAATCATTAGTCCAAAATCCTTTCTTCATTAGTCATCTTGGTCATTTCGTTTTTCTGCAATATTTCCTTAGCAAGATTTAAGTAATTGTTGGCTCCTTTACTATCGGAGTCATATAGTATAACAGGTTTCCCAACGCTTGGCGCTTCACTCAATTTACTATTTCTATGAATTATCGTTGCAAATACAATATCGTCGAAATGTCTTCTCAATTCGCTTACTACCTGGTTACATAATCTCAATCTCCCATCATACATTGTCATCAAAATACCTTCAATCTGCAATTGTGGATTCAACCTGCTCTGTACAATCTTTACTGTGTTCAGTAATTTCCCTAACCCCTCCAATGCAAAAAATTCACATTGCACAGGTACAATTACACTGTCAGCAGCTACGAGTGAGTTTACGGTTATCAGTCCAAGTGAAGGAGAACAGTCAATGATGATAAAATCATACCGATCCCTTACTGCATCTAAAATATTCTTCATCACATTTTCGCGATGCGGATAGTTTATCATTTCTATTTCGGCACCAACTAGGTCTATATGACTTGGAATGATATCCAGATGAGAAATTTCACTTTTAAGTATTACATCTTCGGCCTTAGAATTATTCACCATACAATCATACAAACTGCTGGTAATATTGTGCAAGTCGAAACCAGTACCAGTCGTACTATTTGCTTGGGGGTCGGCATCTACCAACAGCGTCCTATATTCGAGTACAGCAAGGCTTGCCGCCACGTTTATTGCGGTAGTTGTTTTTCCTACTCCCCCTTTTTGATTTGCTATACCAATTATTCTTGCCATTTCTTCATCTTCTTATCCTTCGCAACACGAAGGAATTGTTTTAACTAATACTTAGTATCTATGGTTGCGCCACTTTAAGTTGGCAAATGTAAAAGATTAATACACTAATCGAATTGCCAAATTGAGTATTAACGCAATATGTGGGTAAAATTAATTCTTATTACTTTTAAAATAAACTTAAAGTAATGAGATGAATCATTTGTTTTATTCCCGTTTCTGATCTAGTTACGCAAAAAACATTTACGGATGGCATTCCACTGAAATGTTGCCAGTAAAAACATTTATTTATCGATGATTTTTCAGTGGAAAGCCATAAAAACATTTACGGATGACATTCCACTGAAATGTTGCCAGTAAAAACATTTATTTATCGATGATTTTTCAGTGGAAAGCCATAAAAACATTTACGGATGACATTCCACTGAAATGTTGCCAATAAAAACATTTATTTATCGATGATTTTTCAATGGAAAGCCATAAAAACATTTACGGATGACATTCCATTGAAATGTTGCCAGTAAAAACATTTATTTATCGATGATTTTTCAGTGGAGGGCAATAAAAATATTTTCGTGTGTCAGTCCTGCCAAACTTCGAAGCTATCCATACACAAGCATAAAAACATTAACGAGTATACCTCCCCTAGCTTACCAACAAAAAAGAAAAAGCTAACTTTTAATATTACCCCACTATTAATGATCCCTACTATCATCCTTTCCGGTATCGTTACCGTAGATTAATGTAAGAAACAATTCTGTAGAAACTAATTTTACGCATTAGTTTTAATAAACGAGACAAAAGATTGCTAATTGCCCAAATAAAGTTGGTATGAAAATAAAAGGGTTGCGCTGGCTTGTTCTAAGCTTGATTGTTTTAATTACCATTATAAACTATCTAGATAGAGGCACGCTTAATTATATGTGGATTACCAATACCAAGCTAAACTACCAATTGGTTACTACGCCAACAGCAACAACTTCTCCAACCTATGCCCTATATAACAAATTGAACAAAACATTTTTTTTACAAAATGCAGATGGCACAAACAAAACCGTTTCAGCAGAAACTATTGTTTTGAGTAAGGATAATAGTAATATTGACTATATTAAGAAAGGGGGCATTGCGGTAGACTTAGGATTAGTAAATATGAATGCTCCTACTGCTGAAATAAGTAAACAATCCAAGAAACTATTGTCCTATATAACGATGTTTTTTATGTTTGCTTACGGCACCAGTCAATTAGTATCTGGAAAGGTGTATGACAAGGTTGGCACAAGAAAAGGGTTTCTTTTTTCGGTTATTCTATGGAGTATTGCAGATATGGCCACTTGTTTTGCAACGGGGGTTTTATCGTTAACTTCCTTTAGAATATTATTGGGTTTGGGTGAAGCTGGCCCTTGGCCTGGCGCCGTAAAGAGCAATGCAGAATGGTTTCCTGTAAAGGAACGTGCCTTTGCCCAAGGGCTTTTTGGAGCAGGAGGCTCAATAGGTTCCATCCTTGCTCCTGTAATAATTTCGATGCTATACCTTGCCTTTGGGTGGCAACGAACCTTTATAGTGGTTGGTTCATTGGGTATATTATGGTTGATTCCCTGGTTTATAATCAATAAAACTTCCCCCAACAATCATCCTTGGATTACAGATGAAGAGAAACAATTCATTCTAAGTGGACAACCTGAAACCAACTTGGAAACTGACAAAGCGATGCGCTGGAGTGAATTATTAAAAAGAAAAGATAGCTATGCTTTGATACTTGGGCGATTTTTCTTAGATCCTATCTGGTGGATGTTCGTAACGTGGCTGCCTATTTATCTAGGAGAAGTATTTAAGCTAGACATCAAACAAATAGCTTTCTCCGCATGGGTGCCTTATGTAGGCGCAGCCATTGGTGCAATAGCAGGCGGATGGTTTTCGGGTGCTATGATACAAAAAGGAATATCTGTAAACAAAGCTCGAAAGACCGCCATTCTGATTGGCGCACTCTTCATTTTACCTGCTATGATTGCTGCAGCTTATGCGTCTACTGCCCTGATTGCAGTAATATTGATGGCTTTTATATTAGGCGGATTTCAGTTTGCAGTCGTAAACATTCAGACCCTTGCAAGTGACTTCCATACCGGTAAGACCGTGGGTTCTTTGGCAGGACTAGGCGGTGCAGCAGCCGTATTGGGTACTATCATCAGTATGTTTGCTATTCCGTATATAACGGCAGGTGGCAATTGGTTTTTATTTTTTGCGATGGGAATGGGTATGATTCCGCTATCTATTCTGGCAATTTTTATTTTTTCACCAAGGAATCAAAAGGTATAATAAATATTATCTATTCATTTAAAATACACACTTAAATAAAACAGATCTAATTATGGAAAAGAGAAAGTTACCCAGTACAGACATCTTATTATCACCCATCACTTATGGGGCTTTTGCCATTGGCGGCTGGTTTTGGGGAGGAGCAGATGAAGGTGAAGCCATCAAAGCGATTGAAGCCGCGATAGACAATGGAATTACCACCATAGACACGGCACCTATCTATGGAATGGGGCATAGTGAAAATGTAGTAGGTAATACCATCAAAGGCAGGAGAGACAAAGTGCAGATTCTTACCAAGTTTGGAATGCGTTGGGATGTTACCACCGGAGATTTTACCTTCGACACCAAGGACAATGATGGCACCCCTATAAAAGTATATAAACACAATGGCAAAGAAAGCGTCATCTATGAATGTGAGCAAAGCTTGAAACGTCTGCAAACTGATTACATAGACTTGTTGCAAATGCATTGGCCGGATAGCACTACGCCCATTGAAGAAACCATGGAAGCTTTGGAAATATTAAAGCAACAAGGAAAAATCAGGGCGGCTGGTGTTTGTAATACGCCTGTTGCCCTATTAGAAAAAGCCATAAAGTGTACGGTTATTTCCACCAATCAGGTGGGTTATAGTATGGTAAATAGAGGAATTGAGAAGGAATTAGTTCCATTTTGTTTGGAACATGGCATTGGCATTTTGCCGCATACATCTTTACAAAAGGGATTATTAACCGGTAAAATAAAGTCTGGACATCATTTTGGAGAAGGGGATCACCGACCTAAAACACCCTATTTCCAACCACACAACCACCAAGAAGTAATGAAGATGTTGGATACCATTCAACCAATTGCTGATGCAAGAGGTATTAGTATGGCACAATTAGCTATTAACTGGACTATGCAGCAACCTGCTATAACCTCTGTGTTGGTAGGCGCAAGAAATGCAGAACAGATGTTGGATAATGTAAAAGCTGTTTCATTTAAATTAGGTGAAGATGAGTTGCAAGCCATCAACAATGCCTTAGCTAAGATGAATCTGACGTTGTAAAACAACTCGTATAAGCATATAAAATGCCTTATACTCAATGGGTAAAAAGGCACGCCCCTATCTTCGCAGCATGTTACCACCATTACTAGTTAGGTCGTTACAAGGAGTGAAGGGGTTTGATCAATCTCTATTCGAAGCGGTGCACCAATCGGGAGAGCAGGTTACATCCATACGTGTCAATGCTGCTAAACATGCAACTGTAAGTGAAGAAGCGCTACCCATTCCTTGGTGTAAGTATGGATATTATTTACCCAAAAGACCTTCGTTTACCTTTGATCCTGTTTTTCATGCGGGGGGATATTATGTACAGGAAGCGAGTAGTATGTTTTTGTGGGAGGCATTGAACCAAACTGTCGGTAATAATACATCAGGATTAAAAGTATTGGACTTGTGTGCGGCTCCGGGAGGGAAGAGTACGCTTTTGGCTAGTTACTTTTCAGATGGCTTGGTTGTAAGCAATGAGGTAATAAAAGCCCGAGCCAGTATCTTGGTAGAGAACATCACCAAATGGGGAAGCAGCAATGTCGTTGTTACCAATAATGACCCTGCTCACTTCAAGTCACTTACCAACTATTTTGATGTAATTGTGATAGATGCACCGTGCAGTGGCAGTGGTTTGTTTAGAAAAGATCCTACTGCTGTTGAAGAATGGAGTGAAAACAATGTTCGCTTGTGCAGTCTGCGTCAGGAGCGGATTGTTGCAGATATATTACCTTGTTTAAAACAAGGAGGAATCCTATTATATAGTACCTGCAGTTACAGCAAAGAAGAAGATGAAGACGTTTTGGATAAGTTAATGAATAGCCACGAACTAACAAGTACACGTATCAGGTTGGTTGATAGTTGGGGAATTGTAGAAAGCCAATCAAATGAAAGGGGGGCTTATGGGTATCGGTTTTATCCTTACCTAACGAAAGGAGAAGGGTTCTTTTTGGCAGCATTCACCAAGCAAGACGGAGGTGAGGCTGCTTACTACCAAGAACAGAAGCTACCCTTACCCAATAAAGTTGAGGTAGAGTCCATCAATAATTTTATTCCAATACCACCAAACTATTCTCTATTTAAACAAGGAGAGGGCATCAAGGCTATCTCCTCAGTATTTTATACTGCTTTGCAACTATTAGCGAAGCAATTATATATAAAAAAAGCAGGAATAGAACTAGGCACCATTAAAGGGAAGGATATTATTCCTCATCATGAATTAGCCATGAGTTGTTTACCACTTAATCATTTTAATAAATTGGAACTGAATGAGTTACAATCATTGCAATATCTAAGAAGGCAGGATTTATTTATAGCATCTAAAACAGGCTGGAATCTAACAACTTATTGTGGATTGCCCTTGGGTTGGGCGAAAGTTTTACCCAATCGAATGAATAATTATTATCCGCAAGCTTGGAGAATTCTAAAAGATTAATTTTACCGCAAACTTATTTTGTTTATGTCCATTTTTTCTTTTCATAAAATAGCCCTCTTTAACCTGTATCTATTTGCAGGAGTCCTACTTGTTCAGGCTCAAACAAATAGTTATTCACTACATAAAATAAAGAAAGGAGAAACCTTGTCTACCATTGCAAAGACGAACAAAACGACTGTTGCAGAACTGATGCACTTAAACAATTTAACTGCCAAAAGTGTGTTGAAGTTAGGCAAAAACATTAAAGTACCTGTTAAACAAGTTCAGACCGTTGTCACAGAAACCATCGCTACCCCTGCCGCTGTTTCAACTACAGCAATTATTGACAAAAGTGATACCACTGAGCCATTTCCAAAGTACAGGGAACATATCATTAAACCGAAAGAAAGCTTTTCTTTAATTGCCAGACAAAACGAAACCACTGTTGCAGAAATAATGAAATTGAATGGATTGAATACTAAAAGTGTATTAAAACCTGGTGATACAATCAAAATACCCATTAAAGATGCACCTATGACCCCGCCCATAGAAACAATGACAACGCTTGAAAAACCAGTATCTGAAACAGAACAAACAATTAATTACACGGAACACATTATCAAGCCGAAAGAAACTTTATCTTCTATTGCAAAAGAAAACCACACGACTATTGGTGCTATAATGCGTTTGAATGGAATGAACACAAAAAGCATATTAAAAGATGGGACTAGACTAAAAATACCCAACAACGCCACTGTTACAACTGTCGAAGTACCTGTAGCCAGGAAGCAAACTCCTGAGATAATTATTCCACAGCAACCAGCTTATACTACACATATTATCAGACCAAAAGAAACCCTATTATCGCTAGCAAAGAATAATCATACAACCATTCGGGCGATTATGGATTTGAATGATATGAAAGCAAAACACCCGTTGAAGCGTGGAGAAAGCATTAAAATACCTGCTAAGTCAGTGCCTCTTGCTGGTACAAAGGCTTCAACTGAAGCATTACCTAACACCACCACTCAAGAACCTAATTATACAGAGCATATTATTAAGGCTGAGGAAACCTTGTCCTCCATTGCTAAAGCCAATCATACAACTGTTGGGGATATCATGCGATTGAATGGCATGAACACCAAAAGTGTTTTAAAGGATGGCGCCATTTTGAGATTACCTGCATTGGGTGTAAAAGCAACTGAAGTACCAACCGCTGTGATGCCCAATTCTGGTTCTGTGGTAAAGGCAACAGACAGTAATAAGACTATAAAAGCAGCTATGCCTACGCTGATTACCACTACAAGACCTATTAGATATATAGTAAACAAAAAGGATAATTTATACAAGATAAGCAAACAATTTAAAACAACCCAAGCACAATTGAAAGAGTGGAATGGGATGACTGACGACAAAATAAAGCCTGGCATGGGGCTCATCGTAGGACAAGAAACAGTGACAGTTCCTACCCCTAATGCAACAATAGACACGGCGTTAGCTAAAAGTACCATACAAAAGAAAAGGCCTACTTTTCCTTATGCTACACAACTAGCTAAAGACTCTACACGAGTAGCAAAAGATAGCTTACCCACAAGTTCGTATCAGCCTGTAGTTGATAGTTCGATAAACCCTATTACCAAGAATGTACATGAAAGCATAGATGGGAATCAGGCTTTGGACATTGTAGATCCCTCCCCAATACCCAAGTATGCAAAATATGCCGAGAAGGAAGGATTTTATGCGGGCTATTTTGATAGAAAACATCTATCAGATAATACTACTACAGGTGATGCAGCTCCTTTTAAATCGACAAGTGGCTGGGAGGACAAAAAGTATTATATTCTGATAAACGACATCAACCAAGGCGCAATTGTACATATTACCTACAATGATAAAAGTATATGCGCTAAAGTAATGGGTCCCCTACCTCCTGTAAAAGAAGACATTGGGTTGGTAGCGAGAATCAGTACTTCTGCAGTGGAAGCACTTGGTGTGCAGGATCTGGTAAAGTTTGGAGTGACGATAAATTATTAGATAAAAGACATAAGTAGAAAGTCATAAAGTGGGAAGAAAGAATAAAAAAAGTCTGACAAGACTCCTAACTATAACCCTTACTTCAAAGCTTAATACTTTTTAACTTGCCTTACTACTTATTACCAAATTAAAACTTGTTCTTCCACATCATGCTTTCAATGGGTTTGTTTGGCTGCCCACTGTATTTAGCATTCTTCTTTTGGTTGTATTTTACTTCAATCTCACCATCTACAGGAAAATAAATCAGTTGTCCGATTGGCATACCTGCATAAACACGAACAGGCTGTTTACACGAAATTTCTAGTGTCCAATTACCACAGAAACCGACATCTCCTTTTCCAGCTGTGGCATGAATGTCAATACCCAAACGACCTGTACTAGATTTTCCTTCGAGAAAAGGCACATGTGCATGGGTTTCTGTATACTCCTCTGTTACGCCTAAATAAAATGCTGCGGGTAAAAGCAAAAACCCTTCTTCCGGTATTTCGAAATAAGTAATTGTGTTGTGTTTTTTGGCATCTAATTCTGGAGAATCATAGGTTGCTAACCACTTTCCAAGATGCACATCGTAGCTGTTACTTCCTAGGCATTCTCTTAAATAGGGTTCTATCCTGATAGTTCCAAGTGCTATTTCTTCTAAAATTCTAGAATCTGATAATATCATTACGTTCTTGATTATTGAAAATGCAAATAAAACTAAAAAAAGCAAAGAGATGATGTTTATTTAGTAATGTAATTGAAGAAATCTTTATGAACAGGCAAATACTATCCGATAGAAGGAAATATATAATAACAACAACTGTGTTATATCCTCAGAAATGAAAAATAAATAGACCTACTATATAATTTAAACTAATAACACCTCAACCTATTTTTACTGATGCATCTGAAGATTCATTCTAATTGATGTTTAAATTCTCTATTTCTGAGGGCGTCTCATAAAAAGTTATATAAATTTTATATTGCTTAAAATGATCTTTAGTCGATTATTATTATTTTGTATGTAACGAATACGGTATTGTAAATCATATTATTCTTTTACATTTGTTGACTTAGGGTTAATTTTACACCGTATGTCTATATTAAATACATCTGAAACATTCAAAAGGCTACGTAATCGCTATAGATTGGTGGTTATGAATGATGACACCTATGAGGAACTCATTACATTCAAGCTAGACAGACTATCAGTTTACATTGCGATGAGTTCGATATTTGTTATTTTGGTAAGTGTTACAGTGGGTTTGATTGTATTTACCCCCATGAAATATTATATCCCTGGTTATGGCAGCCGTAATAGCGAAACAGAATTTAAGATTCTAAAAATCCGAACAGACTCACTAGAACAAGTGATTCATTACAACAATCAATATATTGATGGGGTAAAAAGAGTACTAAATGGCACTTCTCCCGGCAAACTTGATACCGTAGCTATCAAGATTCCGAATGCAGAAGTTACCAATGATTAATTGATAATTAAATGAAATGAAGTACGCCGGTGTAGCATCACAATTACTAGTTAGCTTGGGGTTAGCCGTTTACTTGGGGCTTTGGTTAGACAAACATTTCATTCATTCACTGCCCCTATTAGTTTGGATTTTACCGTTGTTAGTTTTGGTTGGTAACCTCATTAAACTAATAAAAGATACCTCAAAATAATGTACAGCATCATGAAACACAATTACGGAAAGTTATTAGTCCCCTCACTTTTAGTTTTTGCATCTATTACCATCATCTTTATGGGGGCACCACGTTTTTGGGACGATCTAGGAATTAATCATAGAGTTGTTGTCGTTGGTAATGCTTTACTCTATGCACTTTCTGCATTTTCAGCCTGGATGCATTTAAAAGCATTGAATAGCCCGAGTCCCTATGTTTTTACTAATAGTGTGATGGGGAGTACGGTGATTAAACTAATAGTATTAGGTATGGCTACTATGGTTTATTTGCTGATAGTAGGCAAAGAAAAGAGTGTTTATGCGATATTCTTCACCATGTTTCTTTACATGGTTTATACTGCCTTAGATGTAAAAGCAGCTTTATTATTGAATAAAAAACAGTAATGCCCATAACAGAACATCCCATGCAAGCACTTGCGGCCTATTTGCCCGATAATACTTTCGAGCCGGTAGTAAGTTATGTGCATCAATATAAGATACACCTGACAGTTACCCGAAAAAGAAGAAGTGTACTGGGCGATTATCGACATGCCGCAGGGTGGGGCAACCACAAAATAAGTATTAATGGCAACCTCAATAAATACGAATTCCTTATTACTTTCTTACATGAGTTAGCACATCTTTTTACGTTCGAGCAATACAAAAACAAAGTAGACCCACATGGTATAGAATGGAAAAATTACTACAGCCTATTATTAAAAGATTTTGTGAACAAAAAAGTTTTCCCTCCTGATATTGAAAATGCTTTACAGAAGTCTATCAAGAATCCCTCTGCAACTGCAAATGGCGAGACAGAGCTCCTAATGGTGTTACGCAATTATAGCCAGCATTTACGACCCGGATATACTATTGTGGATAAGATTCCAGACGGTGCCTACTTTATTACCGACAATGGTCGTCAATTTCAAAAAGTGGCTAAACGACGCAAACGGTATGAATGCATTGAAATAAAAACAGGTCGGAGATATTCATTTAGTGGTTTATCGGAGGTGAAACTAGCAGAAAACCCATTATAAGAAATTGCACTTCATTTAACTAAAGCCCTTATTCCCTATCCCAAATGCACTGATAAAAATACTTATGATTACAACCGACATAGCACCGAAGACGTTTAGCCAAAGAAATCCAAGACCAATAATATTGTACTTATCGAGGGTAAACAGGGTAATAACAAACAACTCACTAATGATAGCTGCATAAAATACAGCGTTTGATCCAATGAACTTCAGGTAAAACCCAACAAGGAATATACCCAAAATAACACCATAAAACAACGAGCCCAAGATATTAACAGCTTCTATCAGACTTCCAATACCAGAAGAGAATTCGGCTGTGATAATGCTGAAGATTCCCCATGCAAGGGTGTAGTACTTTGCTGTTTTATACTCGTATTGAGCAATATGCGTTTCGGACTCAAAGCGGGAATAATCTTTCTTTATGGCACGATGAAAGTCTATCATTGTACAAGAAGCAAGCGCATTTAGGGCTGCTGCTATAGAACCCCAAGCACTCATGAAAATGATGGCAATGAGAAGCCCAACTAACCCCTTTGGCAGAAAATCTATTACAAAACGAAGGAAGATGTAATTGGTATCACTGGTGTCGGCATTGGGCAAGGCTTGTTTGAGTGTGGTTTTATACTGCTGCTGTATGGTTTCAAGTTTGGTTGCTCTTTGTTTGATAACGTTGACAAGGGTAAGACTGTCTGTAGGGTAGACAAGGTATTGTTTGCTAGTGGTCTGCTGTTGAATTTGCAGATGGTAATAATCATTTTCCAGCGCAGAAAGCTTGGGGGCATAAGCAGTTTGCTTGGCTTTATCCACTAGGGCTTTATTGAAGAAAACAGGAGCGGCATTAAATTGGTAAAAGGCAAATAACATCGTCCCTAATAATAAGATAAAGAATTGCATAGGAACTTTTACAAGACCATTCATGAGTAAGCCAATGCGGCTTTGTGTATTGTTTTTGGCTGTAAGATAACGTCCCACCTGCGATTGATCTGTGCCAAAATAAGATAGTGCCAAAAAGAACCCACCAATACTGCCGCTAATAATATTGTACTTGTCTTTCCAATCGAAGCCTTTTGAAGTAAAGCCAGTGGTAATTATATTCATCTTGCCTCCCACCCTACTTAGTTGCAATGCTTGCTTGAATCCGATGCCAACAGGAAGATAATGAATCATACAATAACCCGCAGCAAACATTCCAATAAAAATAATAACCATCTGTATCTTTTGCGTATAGGCCACTGCCTTAGCACCACCGGTTACAGTATAGACAATCAGGAACCCACCCATAACAATGTTTGTCCAAAAGATATCCCAACCCAACAAAGACGACAAAATGATGGAAGGCGCATAGATGCTTACGCCTGTGGAGAGCCCTCGAGATATTAAGAAAAGTAAAGAAGTGAAGGTGCGGGTTTTAGAATCAAAACGCTTTTCGAGGTACTCATAGGCAGTAAAAACTTTTAGTTTACTATACAAAGGAACAAAGGTGATACAGAGAATAATCATAGCCAATGGTAAGCCAAAATAATATTGTACAAAGCGCATTCCATCAGTAAAAGCTTGTCCGGGAGCAGAGAGAAATGTGATGGCACTAGCCTGTGTCCCCATTACACTTAACAATACCAGATACCAAGGAAGGCTTCGGTTACTCAAGAAATATCCCTCTAGATTCTTGGAAGTACGGCTTTTGAACAACCCATAAGCAATAATGCAGGCGAGTGTACAAACAAGAACTATCCAATCGAGCTTACTCATGTAAATTGAAGATTTATAATGGAAAAAGGTCTACAGACCTTGGTATTTTTTTGGGGTAAAGATATCAGATGTTCGTTTGTAATCGTTGTCACACGAGGCAAATGAATTTGAAAGTAACAGAGAAACTAATTCTTAGAACACCATTACTTATAAGCTCTCTTGCCTATGCCTGAAGATAAGTTTTCTACAACAAATATAAAGCCTTCAAAAACGAATCTTCCTACCAAACATACCTTACATTTTCAGTTCTAACCTATTTCTTAGTACCTATTAAAAGTACTCCAATAACAACAAGCATTGTTCCTATAATTTGTGCTTGAAATATCTTCTCCCCCAAAACATAATGTGCCTGAATAATTGTACTAACTGGTCCGATGCTGGTAATGATTGAGACATTGTTGCTGCCTATCTTTTTAATAGCATTAGATATCATAAACGAAGGAATTACAGTAGCAATAATAGCCAAAGCTGCCCCATAGCCAATGACATTTGGCGTAAAAATAAAACCAGTAAGTGGTTTTACTACAGCATAATTAGCAAAGATTCCTACCGTAGCAAAAAGCATTGCATAGGAAGTAAATCGAGTTGCACCTACCCTATTCACCAACCTGCCGGTACCAACTAAATAGAAAGAGTAAGTGATACTGCATAAAAACACCATTAAAGACCCGTAGAAGAATTGGGGGTTATTTGCATCTATTCTCATTTCGCCGAAATAAGCAATTCCAATGCCTATGTAGGTAAGAAGAAGTGCTAGAACTTGCGTTACATGTAGTTTTGTTTTAAAAAGAAACGTATTGATTAATACTGAAAAAGTTGGGTAAAGAAATAGAATTAATCTTTCTAACCCTGCGGAAATATATTGCAATCCCACAAAATCAAAGAGGCTGCTGATATAGTATCCCAACAATCCTGTTATGGCTATGTATACCCATTGTTTAAGAGAAAGTTTGCTGCTACTTTCTTTATTTGAGGCGAGTAATGCTATAACAAAGAAAAAAGGGAAAGAAAACAACATACGTAATCCAAGCAATGTGATGGCATCGGCATGGGTGGCATGAAAAGCAAGTTTTACAAAGATAGCTTTGGTAGAAAAGAGTATTGACCCCAATAGTGCTATACCAAAGCCAGCAAAATATGTTTTCTTTTTCATCGGAAGGAGAATAAGTTATGAATCAGTAAGCTATAAATTATTGAACTTATAGCTTATGATTCATAACTCATAATTAACTATACGCTTACGTTAAAATCACGCAGGGCATCATTTAAGCTAGTTTTCAGATCGGTGCTAGGTTTACGTGTACCAATAATTAAAGCACAATTTACGTGGTATTCTCCTGCGGGAAACTTCTTGGCATAGGTACCTGGTATTACCACACTACGAGCGGGCACTCTACCTTTGTATTCTATTGGCTCGGCACCACTTACATCTATTATTTTGGTAGATTGTGTTAACACCACATTAGCTCCCAAAACCGCTTCTTTCTCTACAATAACCCCTTCTACCACAATACTCCTACTACCTAAAAAGCATCCATCTTCGATTATAACAGGGCTAGCTTGCAATGGTTCTAGCACACCACCAATACCAACACCACCACTAAGGTGTACGTGTTTACCTATCTGGGCACAACTACCAACAGTTGCCCAAGTATCTACCATGGTGCCTTCATCTACATAGGCACCAATATTTACATAACTAGGCATCAATACCACATTCTTTGCCAGATAAGCCCCATATCTAGCCACTGCATGTGGCACAGCTCGAACTCCGAGAGCGGCATAATCCTTCTTTAATAACATCTTATCATAAAATTCAAATGGTGGCAATGTATAAGTTTGCATCTGTTGAATACCAAAATATAGTAAGATGGCTTGTTTTACCCATTCATTCACCACCCAACCGTTTTCTGTGGGAGATGCTGTACGCAAACGTCCTTTATCTACACACTCAATTACATCACGAATAACATCTATGTATTCCGTTTCTTTCAGCAATGACCTGTCATTCCATACGGCTTGTACCCGTTCTTTTAATTCAATTCCCATTATTTAATATTTTGTGCAAACATAAGGAGAGCAGGTTAATGCGTAAAGAATGAAATAGGCAGGAACAGTGCGAACTTATCTAAATACATAACAAAAAGCTATACAAAGATTGAATAAATAGCATTTAAAAACTTTTTTACTATTAGCTGGCAGGCTACCCCAATCTCTAAAGTGACCATGTGATTTTGTAGTAACAAAGAAAAAAATAACCATGAAATGGACATAGATTTTAACGCAGAGGTATGCTTATTTGCTAACAAGCTTTTTTAACTTATAATAAGGCAAATGATGGTCTTAATGAAGTAAAATTTTATAGTCTTATTGCTTGCAAGAAGCGTCATCTTTGGTTTTGGACTAATCATATTAGGCTTTTATGTTCTAATACTTGACTCTTGACTAATCATAAAGGGCTTTTGTGTTCTAATACTAGACTTTGGACTAGTTATAATGTGGGTTGCATTAATCATAATAGGTGATAGTGGTATCATAATGTGAATTGTTGTAATCATAATTAGTGAAAGACTAATCATAAGGTGGATTGTTGTAATCATGATTAGTGAAAGACTAATCATAATGTGGATTGTTGTAATCATAATTAGTGAAAGACTAATCATAATGTGGATTGTTGTAATCATAATTAGTGAAAGACTAATCATAATGTGAATTGTTGTAATCATAATTAGTGAAAGACTAATCATAATGTGAGGAAATGTACTTATTTATTGATGAAGTTGTGCCTATTCGCAGCTTTTAGGTCTAAAAAAACATTTGCGTTTGCCTGCCTATTGGAAAGGTCCTAATTTATCTTGATAAAAACAAACCCATTTATTGGTTTATTTTGCATCACAAGTAGATGAATATGGATGATTTTTCAATTGATATTGATAGATGTTTAGCGGTTTTACATGTGGGTGGATTGATATTATATCCAACCGATACAGTTTGGGGAATTGGTTGCGATGCCACCAATAAGGTTGCTGTGGCAAAGATTTACGAATTGAAACAAAGGGCAGAAAGTAAAAAAATGATTGTGTTGATGTCGAGTGAGAAAGAAGTGATGCAGTATGTAACACATCTAGACCTGTCCTTATTTGATTATCTGGAAGGTACTACTAAACCCACTACTGTGATATATGAAGGGGTAATTGGATTAGCTGAAAACATTGTAGGTGAAGAAGGCGATGTTGCTATAAGAATTTGCGAGGACGCTTTTTGTAAGCATCTGATTAAACGTTTTAAAAAGCCAATTGTGAGTACTTCTGCAAATATTAGTAGTACCCCCACTCCCACCTTCTTTTCTGAAATTGGTGAAACCATAATTTCTGGCGTAGACTATGTAGTAGGATACAGACAAAATGACCATGCTCCTAAGGAAGCCTCAGCGGTTATTAAATGGACTGATAAAGGGGACATCATTGTTCTTAGACCTTGAACCCCCTGGTAGTAAATATGTAAATTATATTACAAATTGGGACAAATAATAGAATAGGTAGCTTTATACTACTGTAAGACAATCTTTTTTTGGGTTACAAAGGTATACTTGTTGATAAATCCCTATTTTTGGCAATAAATTATTTAAAATGATTATAAAAAGATTGGTTTTGTGTTTGATGGTTACACTAACAGTCGCCTTGGTGCTTTCTTCTTGTGCTACTTCTCAGCGATATAGAGGCTGCCCTGCAACTAATAAAAGATATTTTACCGGATAAATACGTTATTCATGAATTGGATTGAATTGCAACACTTAAACTCATTGGAAGACATTAAAATAAAATCGTTTGAAAGAGTTCAAGTTATTTTCAAACATAGTACCTCCTGCAGTATTAGTAGCGTTGTAAAAAACAGACTAGAGAAAAGTCAAGTCCCCACACAAATTGACTTTTACTATCTGGACTTAATCAGGAACAGGGATGTTTCAAATGCAGTAGCTTCTTTATTTCAAGTCCAACACGAATCCCCACAAGTCTTAGTAATAAAGAATGGCGAGTGCATATACGAAGAAAGCCATTATGGTATCATGATGGAAGATATTTTAGAACAATCGGTAGTCTAGGCTACATTTTTTTATAAAAAAATATCGTGAGGAAACAGGTAATCAGTAACATTATTTCACCCTTCGTGTTCAGATAAAGAAGTATTTTATTATTAATTCAACGTTATTTTTTTAACAATCCATTTTTTAATAATTTTTTTATTATACTTTGCAGCTTAAAATGCGATAGTTTGTTTGTTCAACTACTAGTTCACCCTTTAACATACATCTTTATCTGAAAGGATATTTAACTGAAAATATGAAAAAAACAACCTTTTCAAAGAAGTTAAACTTAAATATAAGGCTTATGGTAGCCTTATCATTTATTTACTCATTTGCTTCATCTCAGAATTTAAGTATTAATCTGGGATTAGGCGGAAGCAACTTGTTAACCGATTTAAATGCCGGCTATATACCTCCCTACAGAACAGATTTTAGCTTTGGCGCAACCTACGATATCAACAATCGTTTGAGAGGAAGAGCCAACATCTCTTTTCCTAGTGTAGCAGCAGATGATGCCAATTCGCCATACATGGGTGTAAAAGATAGAAATTTGAATGTAAAAACAAATATTCAAGAATTAGCCCTATTGTTTGAAGCTGATTTATTAGATAATGAAAATTATAGTGTAATTCCTTATGGTTTTATCGGAGGTGCAGTGTATCATTTTGTACCACATCCCTTACGTCCTATAGATTCATTAGGAGATGTTGATTTGCATAGTATTGGAACGGAAGGACAATTTTTGCCTAGTGGTAAGTATGCAGACCGTCAATATAAACTAACGCAATTAAACTTTCAATTCGGCACGGGTGTGAGGGTTGAGTTTTCTCCCAACATATCATTGGCGTTTGAAGCCACTTTCAGGAAGCTTTTTACTGATTATCTTGATGATGCGAGTGCAAACTCTTATATACCAAAAAGTGAGTGGGAAGATGGAATTAATACGGCGAATGCTGAAGGAAATACAGATTTAGCTCAACGTCTAAAATTAGCAGAAGCCTACAGTTGGAGGTACATAGATGCGAAAGGGAATCCAATTCCACTAACTTCAAAAAAGCTAGGTATTGGCTTTAAAAGAGGTAATCCGAACAATAAAGATGTATTCTTCTCTTTTCAATTACGATTGAATATAAGACTACAAAATCTATTCTTCAGCGACGATTTATATACCCCAACTCATAGATCCGGTAGAGGTCAGTTGAGAAATCCAGGCAGGGTATTCTAAGTACATTTTAAAATATTTTATTCATTAAACCGTCTTAATAATTAGCATTAAGACGGTTTTTATTTTAATATAATATACATATCCATGCTTACTCTTACTTTAATTATTGTTGCAATTACGTGTTTGGTTTCTTTTATTGCATTTTCAAATGGCAAATTGATGGAAGATTTAATTTTCTATCCCCCCGCTATAACCAATAACAATCAATGGTACCGGTTTATTACCTCTGGATTTATACATGCAGATATTCAGCACCTCGCTTTTAATATGTTTACCCTTTATTTCTTTGGCAGAAACTGGGAATTTGCATACGTGGGCGAATTAGACGTTCGTGCAACCTGGTATATTATCTTATATCTTGGGGCTTTAGTAGCAAGCCAAATACCTAGCTATTTAAAAAACAAAAACAATTACCGTTACAGCAGTCTAGGTGCGTCAGGTGCAGTTTCTGCTGTTGTCTTCTCGAATATATTATTGATGCCGTGGAGTACATTGTATGTATTTATTTTACCTGTTCCTGCCATTATTTATGCTATTCTTTATTTGAGCTATACTATCTATATGGGTAAGAGAGGGGGAGATAATGTAAACCACGATGCACACTTGTGGGGGGCTATTTTCGGCATCGCTTTTTCTATTGCCTTAAGACCTGAAGTAGTTGGCATTTTCTTGCAAAGTATGGCTCATCCTCATTTTAATTTCAGTGCACCGGAATACTGATTTAATTAATTAAAACAAAAGCAGCTAACCCCTTTTGGGTATTAGCTGCTTATATTTAAATTCATTCTTTAAAGAGTTAATTAAGTCTAAAGCTTACCCCTTTTAATTTCTTCTACGACTCCTGGGTCTAGTAAAGTAGATGTATCACCTAAATTTTCCGTTTCCCCCTCAGCAATCTTTCGAAGAATCCTACGCATAATCTTACCACTCCGCGTCTTTGGCAAGCCACTTACAAACTGAATCTTATCTGGCTTTGCAATCGGACCAATAATACGAGTCACTGTTTGTAACAAGTCTTTGCGCGTGAGCGTTTCATCTCCATGAATATGACCAAATACCACGTAAGCATAAATACCCTGACCTTTTACATCGTGTGGATAGCCAACTACCGCACTTTCAACTACGCCTGCATGCATATTGATGGCATTTTCTACTTCGGCAGTACCAATACGGTGGCCACTTACATTTAATACATCATCTACTCGGCCAGTAATACGATAATACCCTTCTTTGCTGCGCATTGCTCCGTCGCCTGTGAAATAGAGGTTAGGATAAGTAGCAAAGTAATTGGTTCTACAACGTTCGTGATCACCGTATGTTGTTCTTATGGTAGATGGCCAAGGCGATCTGATGCATAGATTTCCACTCACACTATCGCTTCCATCATCTAGTACCTCCTCCCCTTTTTCATCTACTAACAGCATCTGTACCCCTGGTAATGGCAAGGTAGCCCAACTTGGTACAGCAGGAGTTATACCCGCTAGGTTACTAATGAGGATTCCACCCGTTTCTGTTTGCCACCAAGTATCTACTATAGGGCATTGTTTCTTACCCACATTTTCATCATACCAATGCCAGGCTTCTTCATTGATGGGTTCGCCTACGGTACCTAATACCTTTAGGGATGATAAATCTTTGTCTTGCAATGGTCCCAAACCAAAGCCCATCAAGCTACGGATAGCTGTTGGTGCGGTATATAATATGTTCACTTTGTACTTATCTACTATTTCCCAGAAACGACCTGCATCCGGATAAGTAGGTATTCCTTCGAATATCATAGTAGTTGCACCTGCACTTAATGGTCCGTATAGTATATAGGAATGCCCGGTTATCCAACCGATGTCGGCTGTGCAGAAGTGTATTTGAGACTTCTTGTATTGAAATACATTTACAAAAGAATAGTTGGTATATACCATATAACCACCGCAAGCATGTACTACTCCTTTGGGTTTTCCGGTACTACCAGAAGTGTATAGTATAAACAAAGGATCTTCAGCTTCCATAGGCTCAGCTTCGATAAAGTGAATACCTTGTTCTTCTACGTGTTTCATTTCATCTTCATACCAAACATCTCTACCTTTCAGCATACTTATGGGTGTTCTGGTACGGGTGCAAACTATTACTTTCTTGATTGTACGGTTACCAATGAGGGCATCATCAATCACACTTTTAAGGGGGATATCTTTTGCACCCCTGAAAGCCCCATCACAAGTAACAATAAATTCTGCCTGTGCATCATACAATCTGTCTGCAATACTTTGAGCAGAGAAGCCACCAAATATTACCGAGTGGATAGCCCCAATTCTTGCACAAGCAAGTGTAACAACAGCGAGTTCGGGAATCATACCCATATATATACAAACTCTATCGCCCTTTTTTACGCCATTATTTTTTAGTACTTGCCCAAACTGACACACTCTTTCTAATAACTTACTGTAGGTGAGTAAACGGTTCTTTTCACTAGGATCATTGGGCTCCCATATAAGTGCTGGTGCATTACCGAATTCTTTGATATGGCGATCGAGACAGTTTTCGGTAATATTTAGTTGTGCGCCACTAAACCATTTTACACTGGGCTCGGTAAAGTTCCAATCGAGCACTTTGTCCCATTTCTTTTTCCAAGTAAAGTTTTCGGCTACTTCAGCCCAAAAAGCTTCTGGGTTGTTGATACTATTTTGATAGGCTTCTCTGTAAGCATCCAAAGAAGTAATTTGATAAGGATATGCCATAATCGTAATCGTTAAGTGAATAAGTTTTTTAGTGCGTGAAGATAAATGTATTTTAGATATGCCTGATTTTGAATTAATAAGAATTGGTATCCGTAAAAAAATACAAATTAAAGCTGAAGGTAACTTTATGACAATCTGGCTCCTATAAACATTAAGTGTAGCATTTATCAGAAATACGATAGAGGCTAGAAGATTATTTTAATTGAAAATATTAACTGGAGTTGATAAAAATGATACAAAAAGCAGTTTGAAAATATTCGTATAAACTAAAGTGGTGCCCTTTGTTTAATCATTCCAGTGATTATTATTTTTATTTTGCTATGCAATACAACCCTTACTTTTATCCACTACAAAACACCTCTTTAATCGAACAAATTGAGCACTCCGTTAAGAATACTACAACAATATTGGCATCATAGCGCTTTCAGGGGCAATCAGGAGGCAATAATTCATGCTGTTTTGCAAAAAAAAGATGTTCTTGCCTTATTACCTACAGGCGGCGGTAAGTCCATCTGCTTTCAAGTGCCGGCTATGATGATGGATGGGGTATGCATAGTTATATCTCCCTTGCTTGCTTTGATGAAAGACCAAGTGGAGAATCTGAATACTAAAGGAATTTCCGCTGTATTCTTACACGGGGGATTATCTCAAACAGAGGTGCAGACTATTTTGGAGGACATTGTTTCTGGTGAATATAAATTCTTGTACCTGTCGCCCGAAAGATTAGAAACGAATCTCTTTAAAGCTTATTTAGAACAGTTTAACTGTTGTCTTATTGCTGTGGATGAAGCGCATTGTGTAAGCCAATGGGGATATGATTTCAGGCAACCTTACCTGCGTATTGCAAACATAAGATATGAACTAAGGAATGTGCCTATGATTGCACTCACCGCTTCTGCAACGCCATTAGTGCAAGTAGACATTGTTGACAAACTTAAACTATGGAATGCCTCTATATTCAAACAAAGCTTTGAACGAGCCAACTTGTCTTATTCTGTTTTTTCGGTTGATAGTAAAATAAATAAGGCTACAGAAATATTGAAAAATGTCCCTGGCTCTAGTATTATTTATTGTAGAAGCAGGAATCAAACAAAGGATATTGCCAACCTTTTATCGCTTCAAAATATTTCGGCAGACTATTATCATGCGGGGCTTTCGCAAGAGGAACGCAATAACAAACAGCAAAACTGGATTAGCAATAAAGTTCGTGTAATTGTTTGTACCAATGCCTTTGGAATGGGGATTGACAAGCCTGATGTTCGTACTGTTATGCACTTTGATGTGCCTGATTGCCTAGAGAGTTATTACCAGGAGGCGGGAAGAGCGGGCAGAGATGGCAAGAAATCCTACGCCATTTTATTGTATGATGAATATGAGTTAACAAGATTGAAGATGATGCCCGATGTAAGATTCCCCTCTTTTGATGAAATAAAAAAAGTGTATCAGGCACTCGCAGGTTTCTTAAACATACCTGTTGGTTCGGGCGAAAGTATGTTTTATGATTTCGACATCAGCACATTTTCTAATAACTTTAAATTCAAAACACCACACGTACTAGCCATTTTGGGTGTATTACAACAAGAAGGGCATCTTGCATTTAATGAAAATGTGTTTCTGCCAACCAGAGTAATGTTTACTGCGCCAAAAAAAGTATTGGAAGAATTTGAGTTTGCACATCCACAGCTTGATACTGTTGTGAAATGTTTATTGCGTAGTTATGCGGGTATTTATGATACTTATACTAGCATATCGGAGAAACAAATTGCCCAAAAACTTCGTATAAATGAAGCGATGGTTAAAGACAAATTGATGCAGCTTCGTTCTTTTGGCATCATTCAATTATCTCCCCAAAAAGAAACCCCACAAATACATTTTTTGCTAAACAGAGCACCTGCAAACTTCCTGATTATTAACCATCAGGGTTATGCTGAACGCAAGCGTATGTATAAAGAAAGAGTGGATAAGATGCTTGCCTACCTATCTCTTACAAATCAGTGCCGTGGACAATATATTGCTTTTTACTTTGGTGACAATGAAGCAAATGCCTGTGGAATATGTGATACTTGCCTGAATAAAAAGAAAAAAAGTATCACTTCGAATGATGTGGACAAGATCCAAAAGGAAGTGTATGATTACTTGCAAAACGGCGAAAGATCTGTGAAGGGTTTGCTGGAGCAGTTTACTATTATTTCTAAAGATAAGATTTGGGAAGTATTACAGTTGTTGCAAGACCAAAAAAAGATTGAGATAGATGATAGGGGAATGATAATAAAAAGCAAATAGACTTTATCTAAACGGGGAGCCTCCGTACTTTAGTTTATTGAATTCTATACGAGTTCTTTCGATAGTTTTTCTGTTTACATTAATATGATATTCCCCATCTGGGGCAACCCCATTAATACCTGCTAATCCCTCTATCGTCCACCTGCTATTCTCTTGATCGCGCCGGTGCCAGTTATCACGCTGAATAAATTCCGCAGGAAAAATATAATAATTACCATACTTAATTACATAATAACTGTAAGGAAACTCCGTCACATTGTTTGCCCAATAGCCAATAGTTTCTGTTTGTGAAAGTGTGGCTGGGTCTATCATAAAAAGGTAAATGATATTATCGATATTTACTGGCACAGCCGCTGCCACATGATAATTCCATGCATTTATAAGAGTCCCTTGATCGCCTTTAAGAAAGTAACCACTAAAAACCCATCCTTTGTAATTGGGTATGTTCCATTGATCTAAAAGAATACAGATAGCATTTGCACGATCCTCACAATCATTGTGTGCATCTGCCCATTTAAATAACCAATGATGCTGAAAGAATTGGAAAATGGCATTGGCTTGACTCAATGTGAGGGCATTGTTCAGATAGACATCGTCTGAGAGGTCATATTCGAAGTAAGTTTTTTCGTCTTGCCCGTACATGGGACTAAGATAATGACTAATGTTTATTGATTAACGTTTAATGATTAATAATTAAAGATTGGAATTAATCATTAATCATTAAACGTTATAGGTATATACGCTTAGGTCGCACATTCATTATTCTTTCTTGGCAATTCTCTTAGGCTGGTTGTTTACCATCCTTACTATGAGGTTATGAAAAATGCTATCCATATTATTTCTTCTATTATATCTATAATGATATTCA
>CAISCV010000156.1 GCA_903883945.1 uncultured Chitinophagaceae bacterium
AGTAATATTATTTATTGTCTCCACATTGGCATTACCAAATGCATTACACGATATTAAATAATTAAGTCCATTTTTTGCGGATGAACTTTGAGCATACATTGGGAAAGAAGAAAATAATTGAAACAATGCATTGTTAAAATAAAGGTTAATTGGATTTGAGTTAACTGATGAAGAATAATATGACTGTTCAGTATAAAGAGTGGCAATATTTAATTCATTGTTCCATTTTAAATAAGGGGCAGTTTTACTACTTACATCAGTTTGTGTAGATAAAGTATTAAAACAAGCTGATAAGGCAGTATTTATTAAGTTTATAAAATATTCATAATTATACACAAAATAATATGGGCTAAATTGCTGTAACTTTGGATTATTATTAATGGGTGTTAATTTTTGGATAGATTTAACTGCCGTCTTTGTGTAGACAATGGTATAGCTTGCCATTATATGTCTCCAAAAACCTCATCATGACTAAAGTAATCCTTGCTTTCCCGAGCTTCTTTTATGAGTTTGAGGTAAGCAGGATCGGAAGCTGCCAACAGGTCTTCGAGCTTGTCTAAATCTATAATAGCTTTTTCTTTCTTACCTCTTCGTGTAACTATTAAAACCTCATCATTCTTAATAGAATCGAGTGAATCAGCTAAATTAGTTCTTAGTTCTGAAACGGTCAAGGTCTTGTTGCCCATCCTGTTACCTTTCTGTTAGTTTATTACGTTTGAATTGTACGTTTTAATTGTACAAATGTCAAGTAGCTTATGTTAGTTTGAATCCCTTATCCCCAGCCAAGCATAACCTTGTAGCATAGATTATTTTTTAGACTTAATATATGAAGTCATTTCATAGTATTTTTTTATTTGGTTACAGGACCATATTCATTAGCATCTTGGGTGTTCGTATCCGCAATCTTCAGTTAAAATGGGGGCATGGCCAAATCAATACAAAAAACTGCCCGTAAAGTACAAGGAAGAATTATGAGACATAAAAACGTTCGATACCATAATGATGCTGACTTGTTTAAAGAAAGTGATACAAAGCTTTGTATCGTTTGTAGTAGACCCTTTTCGAACAGAAAGAAATGGAGCTCTAGGGGGCAATGGGCAGCAGTTAAGTATTGTTCGAAAAAATGTCAAAAAAAGGCTAATTAATGTCATTGAAGCGATTATCCAAAAAACAGCTCGTTGTCTACATTGAAAGCATAAATGCGAGCGATTACACTGCGCATCGTAACTACTTGGGAGGCTCTACACGAATTTCAGAATACATAACGCGAGGAGCTATAAGCCTGCCCCAAGTTCGTGATCTTATCCTTATTAATAATAGTGCAAATGAGGCATATAAATTAATTAATGAATTGAGTTGGCGTGAATATTGGCAGCTAGTTTGGAGAGTTCGGGGCGAAGAAATATTTGAATATATAAAACCTTTACCATTCAAGCCTCGACAAGGAATACCGACTGCGGTACTAAACGCAAACACGGGCATAAAAGTGCTTGATGAAGGCATAAGGCAATTAAAACAAACAGGACACATCGATAATCATATGCGAATGTGGATTGCCGGATTGGTTTGTAGCGTTGCACGATGTGACTGGAAAATTGGGGCGGATTGGATGCATTCGTATTTAATTGACGGAGATTTTGCGAGTAACCATTTAAGTTGGCAGTGGGTGGCTGGTAGTTACACGGGTAAAGCTTACTTACCACAACAGGAGAATATAAATAAGTATTCTAAAACTAAACAGCATGGGTCGTATTTGGATAAGCCGTATGAAGTTTTGGAGAAGATGGAGATTCCTCCAGAACTTATGGAGATAACCAATATAATCCCTAGTTTTGATGCTATATTACCCCTAAGTACAATCAATGTGCAGGATCTATCAAATGAACCCGAGATACTCCTCTACAGCCCGTGGACGCTAGATCCTGATTGGTTGCCTCAATCGAAAGCCCCGAGAGTCTTGCTCATTGACGAAGCTATGTTTGGAAAAAATAAGTATAGCCAAAGCGTCCTGGATAGCATTATGTGGTTTGCAAATGAAATCAAAGACATAAAGATACTGTGCGCTGAACCGCAAGCATTATCAGGACTGCATAAGCAAATAATTAGAAAAGACTATCCCGGAATTGTTGATTGGCCAGGCCGAGTCGAGAAACCTGACTTGCTATACCCGGCTGTTCCAGAAAAGTTTTATCCTTCGTTTTCATCGTTCTGGAAACAAGTAGAAAAGCTACAATTGCTCCCCAAACAGAAGATTTAATTTCGAGTTATATTCTGTTCGATATTATTTTTTAACTTCTTCAAAGACGCATTAAATAGAAAATTTAATAAAGGTTTCACAAGTACTAAACAGATCCGGCCGACAATTCCAAACGGGATGGGTGTAATTTCCTGCCAAGTAAAGGATGATATTTCATTTGAAATTTTCTTTATTGTAAAGACTCCTTTGCCAAGCACCATTCGGCCGGTGTGTTCGACAACAATACGCTCAAATGGCCGCCAATCTGTCACCACCATTGTGTCTTGAACTTTAATCGGCCCAATTTTAGTTATAGCAAGGAGCAGCGGATCTTTCTGTTGCGGTGCTCCTTTGAGTAGCTTCACTTTCGTAAATAGGATCCATTCAGATTGTTTTTCCCAATCAGAAACATACTGAAATACTGCTTGAGGTTTTGCACAAATTTCAATACTAAATGATAATGTCACTGTTTTCATTACCCAACCAATATAGCTCATTGCATAACAAAGTCATAGAAGACCAATGCTAAACACTTCTTACGTGTACTTGCAGGATTGTATTTGATTAGGTACAATACGCTTATGAATAAAGAAAATACACTAGAATACAAAAAACTAAGAAAATGGAATATTAGAGCGGGGAGTCTTCACCTCCTTTCATTAATTGGCGTCGTTGCGCTGGCGAACAACTTTTCACTACCTGTAGTAGCCACCTACCTGACAGGCCCTCCGGGGTCAAACTTATCAACTGGGCCAATAACCTTGTTTTCAGTTAGAATGGCATACACGATTGGGCTGTTTTTGGCACTATCCGCCTTCTTTCATTTTTTCATTGCTTCAAAAAACGTGTTTCCAAGATACATTGAAGGTTTGAAGAATAAAAGAAATTATTTCAGATGGGTTGAATATTCACTAAGCTCTACACTCATGATATTCGCTATTGCTCAGCTCAATGGCATCAGTAATTACGCTACCCTCCTCGCCATCTGTGGAGTAAATGTTTCAATGATCCTTTTTGGGTGGTTACAAGAAAGATATGCTAAGCCAGGTGATAAGCAGTGGTTGCCCTTTATATTTGGTTGCATCGCAGGAATCATTCCCTGGATAATATTCACTGTTCAGCTAATTACTCCGATGAACACCTCGAGTACTCGAGCACCAGGATTCGTTTACGGAATAGTAATTTCCCTCTTCCTACTATTTAACTGTTTTGCGATTGTCCAGTTCTTACAGTATCGGGCAAAAGGAAAATGGGCTAACTACCTTCGTGGTGAAAAGGCATACATTATCCTAAGTTTTGTAGCTAAATCTCTTCTTGCTTGGCAAATCTTTGCAGGCACTCTTGCTGCTAAATAATACCTTGGTTGATCGTTAACCGGCTATTCGTTTGTATACCTTTTAGGTTTGAATATAATCCAGAATAATAATCCAGATAATCCTATGAGCAGACTAGCAGTAATGACTGTTGCAGATGTGTTGATGGTTGCAACATATCCAGCGATGATTGCCGGTATTGCTTCCGCCAAAGCACTAACGCTAGTATTAATTCCAAGTGTCTCGCCCTGAATATCCTTAGGAGTAACCCTGCTCACTATAGACGGTAAGAATGCCTGGCTCATACCATCAAATAAAGCCAGGATAGGTGGTATTACAAACAACCATTTATGCTGACCATTTGGAATAAGTAGATATGCTAAAAGTGTTAATGCAGCCCCAAAAAAACTATATCTCAAGACTTGGTAATCCTTAAATTTCTTAGATACTATTCCTATTAGGCCACCCTGAACTACGGCAATCCAAATACCGAAGTATGCAAAATAATCACCAGTATTCCCCTGCGTAAAGCCAAATCTTACGGCCAGAAAAATTGCGAAGAAAGTAGTGAAAAATGTGAAGCCAGCATTGAATAGAAATGTAGACGGAGTAATGTTCCTAAGGCCAGAATTCGTAAAGGCTTTTATAACGTTAGTGAATGACTCTAAAATATGAATCTTAAACTTAGTAGTTTTTTTCTTGATAGTTTCTGGCAAGAACTTAATGACAACTAATGCATTTATTGCAGACAGGATAGCTGTGAACCAAAAAGCTGTTGAAGCGCTAAACCAACTAACAACATGAGGATCAGCTAATTTACCACCAACATAAGGGCCAAAAATAAACCCAAGACCAAATGCTGCACCAACCAGTCCAAAGTTTCGTGCCCTATTTTTCGGATTACTTATATCTGATATTACCGCCTGCGCAACGGATATATTTCCTCCGGTAATACCATCGACTATTCTACTAGCAAACATGAGTGGTATATTTTTAGTAGCAACACCTATTGCAAATAACATATAAGATACCGAAGTTCCTATAATTGAAACTGTAAGCACAATCTTGCGACCGTATCTATCTGATAGTTGCCCGAGAATAGGAGCCGCAAAAAACTGAGCAAGCGGATAAGCAGCGCTCAACCAACCAAGTAAAATAAAACCATCCGCTATACTCCAGCCAGATGGGGTTATGCGGTATGGGCTATGCGGTAATACAAGTAAGGGAAAAACAGGTATAAGAATACCTACTCCTAGCATGTCTATGAATATTGTCGAAAATACCGCGAGTAAAGGATTACCTTTTTTATTCATAAACTTATTGTACTTCAGTGAAAGCCTATATTGTAATGATTAATTAAGTACATAATATAAAGCTTAACCTTGCGATAAATTTATTATGTAATATTATTATTTGATGCAAAACGAATCCATTCCATTTATTTCTAATGGATTAGACAGAATAAAGATAGGCATCGCAGATGTAGGTGCTCCTTTATTTAATGATGTTATCCAGATACATGCTACTGAACAAAATGACAAAACTAGATTGCTGGTAAGCAGAGACAAATCTGATGTTATTGAAGTATGTCGTCAAGATGGGCAGTTAATGCAGGCCGAGATTAATGAAGTATTTCAATCAGATTTGGGAGTCTTAGAAAATAGACGAAAAGAAGTTTTTGAAGATCCGATTAGTAAGCTATTTTTTATGAATATAGCATCGTCAGAATATAGTAATTTTTGGGTTGCTACTGCTCCAGGTTTATTGATACCAAATATTGAATTGCTTCAAACTTTTGCGGCAGTCATTGGAGAAAATGCTAGGAACAAGCAAAATAAACAAGCTCTGGATTTAAAAAGATCATTGGGTTCAATTTCTAAAAACTACAATTGAATATTTTTCTTCCATAGGACTTTAATAGTAAAGTAATTTGTTGAATTCGGTGATATTTTTAACTATTCACTATGAAGCTAATTTCATTTCTTCTTAAAAAACCAGGTGTCCAAGGTGGGTTATATCTAGATACTGTTGGCTCTCCGGATAGTTTAACTTTATTTTCAGCTGCCCAATCTTTCAATTTAATTATCATCGAATTTATCTTGGCTTCGGCCGTATAGCCAGAAAAACTTATTGCTATTACTTCATGAGCTGGGACTTGTTTAATAATCACAGATTCGTTATTCGGTTTTGGTAAATTTTTTAATGAGTATTTTGAGGGCATTGTGAAAGATGTGACAAATGAATGATTGTCAATTTTGGTCGATGCGACTGGAACCGTCATAGCTATCTTTTCAGATAATTGCTTTTTTTCACTTATCACGGGTGCTGTCATTGCTATCTTTGCCTGAGTGGTATTATTTCCAAAAATATAGTCTGCAAGTAAACCGAATGCATCACTACCTGCTGAATTATAGCCAGTTGCTTCAAGCTCTACACTTGCAGTGATATAAGGCTCATAATTTCTGAGCTCAATGCGGCCATCTTTTTTAAGTACTTTGTATTTCGGTGTTTCAACTGCCATACAATCATCATAGCAGTATCATAGAGTAAAGGAGCTATTTTCTATGGTTTCTCTTAATTAGACTTGCACCAACAACGGTTGCTACCGCCGAGAATGCTACTAGAGACGGGTATCTCAATCGAGCTTCAAGTTGTTTTCTTTCGTTATTAAGTGGGCCTACAACATGTTTTGACTCTTCATCCCTCAAAGCAGAAATCCTACATCTTGTGGTGTGAATATTCATAGCAAGAATTGATGCACCTAAAACGCGTGAAACGCTCTTATTTTGACCAAAAGCAATATTAATTCCAATTAAGGCTGAGCGAACAGGCCTAGTTCCAAGTCCATTCTCTTTTACGACTATGTTATTAGCTTCTGCTTTTGCCCTTACAGTAGCTGGTAGAGCGGAGGTAATACCTGCAAGAATATTTATTGCTGCTCCTAGTTTGTCACCGTTTTCCATTGACCTACTAGCAACTCTGAAACAATCATATGTCTCGACTGTTTTATCCGAAAGCGTATCATATAAATTACCACGGAGATTAGTTGGCTCTCCAACCTCTGCAGCTCTAATATTTGCTAGATTACCATCAACTCCATCGGCCAATTCGAATGCAGTATAGCCCAAAATACCAGCAATTTTATTTAATGGCTGTCCCTCTGACTTAATTATTGCTTCAGTTGAAGCAATCGAAGCTACAGCTCTGAAAATTGTCAGTTGATTTGCCGTAAGACCCGGGAAGCGACTATGAATTACTTCAGCTGTTTTGTAAAAATAATCCTTTGTCGCTTCTCTTAGCTGGCTATTTTTTGGATCGGCTTCAGGCATCGATACATACTCCGATAATAATTGACTTTATATTTATAATACACTGATTTGGACTTTTTAGATATTTTGTATCTTAAATATGTTATATGAATTATAGTTTGGTTATAGCGCAATAGAATACTAAAATAGACTCATGCAAGAAGATTTTGTTCTACCGACCAATGAATACAAACTACCTGAGTATGATGATCAAGCTAAAAAA
>CAISCV010000157.1 GCA_903883945.1 uncultured Chitinophagaceae bacterium
AAACAAATCATCTTCATCCATCTTCAACTTCGCAGCAACTTCTCTTAACTTCTCTTCGGTTATTACAAATCCCTCTGGAATATCTGCATTAATTTCTTTTACCAACTTCTCTGCAAAATCTGCTTCGGTAAAGTCTATTATGTAGTTAAGTTTAAATTCTTCGTTAGATATTCTATTACCATGTTCATCCACAGGCAAACGCAAACCCCTGCCTACTTCCTGTACCTTACTGTTTTCGCTACCACTACTTCTTAGTTTCGCAATGGTAAATACATTTGGATTATCCCATCCTTCTTTTAGCGTCCATTTAGAAAACAAAAACCTACGGGTATTAAATTTCCCTTCTTCGTCCTTGATGGCTAAAAGTTTCTTTTTCTCAAACAATATTTCTTGCACTTCTGCTGCTATAGCATCATCGGAACTACTATTATCCTGCGAAAAATACCCCGCATGGGTAGCATCAATTGCTGCTTTTGATGCTAATAAGTACTCTTTGTATTCTTTTTCCTGTTCAGTTAGTTCGGGAATGATGGCATCTATCTTTTCTTGCAACAATCTTTCAAAAGTTGTCTTCAGATACGGCTGTTTTTCCTGATTTTCATTTACCCTATACGAGTATATGTCATCTATAAAAAACAGGGCTAATGTCTTTATTTTAAATACACGATTAAAGTTTATCCGCTCTACTTCAAAGTGACGCTCCAATGCCAAGCGAAGCATACTCTCTTGGTAAGAAGTAGAATAAATATCTGTACTAAACTCTTCGCCTGTAGATTTTATCTGCCCATTCGAAAACTCAACTTCGCTGCTAGTAATGGCATCTATCACAATCCCTTCTAGTTCGGGTGCTATTACGCCCAAACTATCTCCTTTATTTAACTCAAATGACTTTGTAGGGCTATCTTTTTGTATCAAGTTAAACTTAGCAGAGGTTTTACTTTTTACAGCCATTATCTTCACCTTATCTTGCTTTAGGCTAGAGGGTTCAAAGTGTTCTTTGGCAATACCCTTTATAAGGTTTTGGTTAAATGCCTGAAACGAGTTAAGGCAATAAAGCATATTGAGATAATCCTTCCTTTTAATCTTGCCTTTGCCTTTACCAACTTCCATATCGGGGAATGTAGCCCCAAAACGAACGAGTACTTGTGGAACTATTTGTTTTTCTATAAACTCGAATGCCTTCTGTGTTTTGCTAAATCGGTGTGGTTCATCTATAATAACAAAAGGCTTTGTGGCTTTTAGTGCATCAATAGGTTTGTAAAAACCTTCTACGCCATAATCATACGTATCGGTCAGTAATTTAGAGTTACCACCCAACAAAGACATATTGGTGAGCAGCACATATATCTTATTGGCGTTTTGACTACTGCCAGATACAAACTCCCTTACCACACCGGGGAAATAGTTTTTGCCTTTTTTCTTTTTAATCGCTTCCAACACCACTACATCTAGCTCGGCATCATAACCTGCTTGGTCTTTAAAATGCCTTTTGGTGTAACCATCTTTCATAAACTGTTGGGTGCCTGCCTTTATGGCTAGCGATGGCACTACAATGATAAACTTATTAATGCCATAACGTTTATGAAGCTCGAACATGGCAGCCGTATAAACATACGTTTTGCCAGTGCCCGTTTCCATCTTTATGTCTAGGTGAATGTTGTTGCCTACAGCATCATTAATCCTAAATTCGTATGGAATGCCATTATCCTTTTGAATGTTGGATATATTGCCTGTAATCACATGCCTATCCATTATAATAGTTGGGTTTTGATAGTACAAGCTATTTTTCTCAATCAATTCTTCCTTTAGCACATTTGCTATGGCGGTATATGCTTTTACCTGATGCGGCAAATTGTGTTGTAATATCAGTTCCATCGTTTGCTTCTTTAATACCTTTATTGTCTGTACTCCAATTTAAGTTCGCTTTAATTTTCTCCATAATCTCCCCGTCGTTTCGACGATAGGAGAAATCTCTCCGTAATCATTGCGTCATTTCGAGGCATGAGAAATCTCATTGCGAATTGATAGTACTCTACTTTTAAGCCCACTACTATTTCGGTTAGATTTCTCCTATCGTCGAAATGACGGTCGTTCCCCATCCCCGTCATTTCGACGATAGGAGAAATCTCATAATGAAATATAAACATCCTACTCTAATACCTTACCGAAAAATTAATCTTCAAGTTCCTTTCCGTGTCATTCAATATACGCAGGTTTTTCTCCAGCATTTCGTTGATAGACCATTCATTAAATGAGTATCCAAATATCACCACCGTATCAGGGTTAAACTTGCCTTCTATGGAATATTTTACTATCAGTGCTTTCATACTTTCTAGCGAGAAACCACTGTCTATCAAATACAAATGCCGTTGGTAATGATAGGCGATGTATCCATCCAAATCTACTTCGGTGGCCTTTGCCGTAAGGCTATACCCATCCGCATTTAGCCAAGTAGCCAATAGGGTAGGCTTACCAAAATCGTCCAAAATGGTCGTATCCGCCAATAGGGCGTTCTTATCAAACGTTTCTAGTTTATCCAGTGTGTTTGGGTTGGGTTCTACCAAGGTAAAATGCTTAAAGCCCAAATCCAATACCTTATTTGGATGTTCTTCTTTTATTTTGGCAGCAGCACGTTTAATGCGCTCAATACCTATATAATCTAAAGTGGTAGGAAGTTTGTTTTCTTTGAGGAACTCATACGCTACTTTTTGAGAATCAGCATCTAGGTTTAATGCTTCAGGCAATTGCACTAAAATGAATTTTCTATTACCTCCATCTTCTGCATTTGTTTGCATTACTGCATGTCCAGTAGTGGCAGAGCCTGAAAAAAAATCTACAATAATTGCATCACGGTCAAATGAAGTGCTTGCAATAAGTAATTCTTTGATTAGATTTTTAGGTTTTGAGTAATCAAATAAACTCTTAATTCCCATCAATTCTTCAAGTTCTTCATAAGCATCTTCATTGGTTCCCTTGATTTTAACTCCATCTATTACACTGCCAAAGCCTTTGTGGGAACCTTCATCATTAATTCTAAATACTCGAATTTGAAAATTAATTGTATTGATAACGGGTCTAGAACCTTTACTTATTTCATTATTAAAAAAATCTTGAGACCAAGTAAATGGTCCTTTGATTCTAAAGTCATTTAAATTAGTTCCATTTTTAATGATAACATCATCAACCAATTCCACAGGATTTATACCGTCTCCATAAACTCCCTTTTCATAAGTTCCATCTGACAGTTTAGTTGAAATAATACCTTTTGGAATGTTTAAAATAGATAATTGATTTGTTCTTTTTATAATTGGCTGAGATTCTGATTCATCTGCAACACCACCAAATAAGTATGTGTTTTTATTTGATTTGCTTCTGGAATAAATTTGTATGTACTCCGTCATACTTATAAGTTGTTTGGATAGAAAACTTCCTTTGCGTTTTTTAAGCCATGTTATTTCACCTAGAAAATTCTCCTCCCCAAACACATCATCACAAAGCAGTTTCAAGTTAGCTTGTTCGTTATCATCAATAGAAATAAAGATGACCCCATCATCAGTCAATAAATCCCTTGCCAATAGCAAACGGGTGTACATAAATACCAACCACGCCGAGTGCGAGGCAGAACCACGTTTGGTAAGGTCTAGTATGCGTTCGGCTTCTTGTTCGCCAATGCTTAGTTTATCTTGTAGGGTTTCTTTGGTGTATTTAAAATTGTCGAAATACACAAACCCATCCGAACCTGTGTTGTAGGGCGGATCTATAGAAATACATTTTACTTTTCCTGCGTAAGATTTTAGTAAGTGCTTCAACCCATCCAAATTATCGCCACTGATATAGATGTTTTGGCTATTGGCATTTTCAGGCAAGCTATTGTGTGCCTCATCGGGCTGAACGATGGTAGTGGTATCGGTAGATGCCATCAACTTGGCATAGCTTTTACCCAAAAACTTCAACTCGTACCCTTCCTGCACCACACTTACTTTATCTTTCAACTGCTCTTGAAATCGAATAATATCAAAACTACCATCCTGTTTAAAACAAGCAGGGAAGTGTTCTTTCAGTACGGCAATCTCTTTGTCGTTAATTTTTATGGTCTCATTCTTTGCCTCAATATCCTTTATCATAGTCGTAAATTAATAGCCCGTTTTAAAAGCGTGGAAAAATACGGAAGGGATAGGAAAAAGGGAGATTTATCTTTTAACATGAGGGGATTCGTTTGTTGGAAAATAAGCAATATAAGAAGCTGTTTGAGTTAATTGTTTGATATTTCTTATGCAGTTTTATATTGACTGTAACTGCGTTAAATTTTTCGCCTTAGGCGTTAGACTATGGCTGCAAAATTTGCCTCGTCAATTTAGCGCATGAATCCCTTCATGTGCTCGCCGTGTTCTTCACCGTTCATCCATACTGTTTCCAATGAAACAATAAATTAATCAATTACATATTTAAAAACACAAAACCCCGTAGAAATACGGGGCAAATAATAGACTTTACAACTAAAACCCTGTTTACACAAACTACTTTGCACTCCCTATATGCCTTAAAAACGTGTGTCAAACTCAATCCATCGTGTTTAGGTGTTGCCATCAGGGTATGTAGAAAAGTGTTAGGGGTATGTGGTTGATGCCATCAGGGTATGTAAAAAAAATGGTAGGGGTATGTGGTTGTTGCCATCAGGGTATGTAGAAAAGTGTTAGGGGTATGTGTGTGTTGCCATCAGGGTATGTAAAAAAGTGTTAGGGGTATGCAAAATAATGTTAGGGGTATGTGGTTGTTGCCATCAGGGTATGTAAAAAAATGTTAGGGGTATGTGGTTGATGCCATCAGGGTATGTAAAAAAATGTTAGAGGTATGTAAAAAAATGTTAGAGGTATGTAAAAAAATGGTAGAGGTATGCAGAAAAATGATAGGGGTATGTAAAAAAATGATAGGGGTATGCAGAAAAATGGTAGGGGGTATGCAAGAATAGTGATCCATTGATCATAAACAAGTGCAGTTGCTACCTGTTGGTGGGGCTGCACTTTTGGTTTTGCGGAGGCTTCCTTAGCTTGTTTATTGTGGATAAATGGGCTTATTCATCATAAAAATTACATAATAACCGCTTTAGGTAAAGGATGCCATACGTCATTAAACAATAATAAACTACTTTCGCGGTCATGAGTAAGGAACAATTAACAAGTTATCCGAAAGAAAAGATACATATCCTTTTCTTGGAGAACATCAGCGACAAGGCCGTTCAATACTTTAAAAATAACGGCTACGAAAATGTGACCAAACTGAATGGTGCATTAAGTGAAGAAGAGCTTATTAAAGCAGTGAAAGATGTCCATCTGCTGGGCATCAGGTCGAAAACTCAAATAACAGCGAAGGTTTTAGAATCGGCTAAGAAGTTACAAGCAATAGGTTGTTTTTGTATAGGGACCAATCAGGTGAATCTGAAGGCTGCTACCAAAATGGGAGTAAGTGTGTTTAATGCGCCCTATAGCAATACGCGTAGTGTAGCTGAGTTGGTGATAGGGTTGGCCATCATGCTTATACGTAGAATTCCGGACAAAAACAAAGCTGCTCATGAGGGCATCTGGAATAAAGTTGCAACCGGTAGTTATGAAATGCGTGGTAAAACATTGGGTTTGGTTGGCTACGGAAGCATTGGTACTCAGGTGAGTATCATAGCTGAAAGTCTAGGACTGAAAGTGTTGTTTTATGATACAGAAACTAAGCTGCCATTGGGTAATGCGCATCCCTGCAAGTCATTAAAGGACTTGGTTGGTAAGTCGGACATCGTTTCATTGCATGTGCCAGAAACAGCGCAAACCAAGAACTTAATCAATAAAAGTATACTGAAGCATTTTAAGAAAGGATCTATCCTGATTAACTATGCAAGAGGAGAAGTTGTGGATCTGGATGCATTGGCACATAGCCTGAAAGAAGGGCATCTGAGTGGTGCAGCAATAGACGTATTCCCTTGGGAGCCTGAAAAGAATGGAGATAGATTTACAACTCCGTTGCAAGGGTTATCCAATGTAATTCTTACGCCGCACATAGGTGGAAGTACCGAAGAAGCACAAGAGAATATTGGTGAGGATGTTGGCGTGAAGCTGTACCAATACCTGGAGAAAGGGGTTACCAATGGTTCTCACACCGTACCTGCCATCAGTTTGCCTCCTGTGGATGGGGCGCATCGTATTCTGCATATTCATAACAATGTGCCAGGTGTTTTAAGTGCCATCAATACTGAGTTGGCTAGCCATCATATCAATATATTGGGTCAGTACCTCAAAACAAATGATGAGATTGGGTATGTAGTGTTGGATGTGGACAAAAAGCTTTCCGCTCAGGCTGCTGAATTGTTGCGGAATGTGAAGGAGACGATTAAGGTGAGGATGTTATACTAGGAAGTATTAAGTAATAAGTAATAAGTAGTAAGTAATAAGTATTAAGTTATAAGTAAAGCAACAACAAATAACTTAATACTTATTACCTATTACTTAAAACTCAAAAGAGTATTATGAACGAAGGAATAGAACAGTTGATAGAGGCATTGTCATTTTCGCCAGACAACATTCCATTGCGCTTGCATCTGGCCGAGTTGATGGTGAAGGGTTTTATGTTGGATGATGCTGCTGCGCAATATCAGGAGGTGTTGAATAGAAACTATGGCAACGATAAAGCACGAAAGGGCCTGGCGAGTGTCTTTTATAAACAAAAGAAATATTCTGCCGCCATCCTTGTTTACGAAGCATTGGTTGCTGATAATAGATTGGCAGGAGAGGAATTAGTTCCTTATGTAAAGTGCTTAGTAAAAGAGAACTCTCACAACGAAGCTATAGAAATTTATAAGAAAGTATTACAACAGATTCCGAATTTCAAAGACGAAGAATTGGATAGCACTCTTAGAATGCCTAGTGCCAATAGTATGGGCAGAAGAAAAAGAAGGAACGAGGATGAAGAAGAAGATGACTTTGAGGATGATATTGAGGATATCTTTGGCGGAGAAGAGTTTGAAGAGCCCAACTTTTTGATGGAGAAGCCCAATCTTAAGTTCGAAGATGTTGGGGGGATGAAGAAGGTGAAGAACGAAATCTCTCTAAAGATTATTCAGCCACTGAAGAACCCCGACTTGTACAAGGCCTTTGGAAAAAAAGCGGGTGGAGGTATCTTATTATATGGCCCTCCAGGTTGCGGAAAAACGTATCTAGCCAAGGCCACAGCAGGTGAAATAGATGCCAAGTTCATCAGTATAGGGCTTCATGACATCCTTGATATGTGGATGGGCAATACCGAAAAGAACTTACACGAAGTGTTTGCTCAAGCTCGTGACAATGCACCCTGTGTTTTGTTTTTCGATGAGGTAGATGCTATTGGCGCAAGCCGTAGCGATCTGAAAGGAAGTAGTATGCGGCACGTAATCAACCAGTTTCTGGCTGAGATGGATGGCGTAGAATATAGTAATGAGGGAGTGCTTGTTTTGGCAGCTACCAATGCACCTTGGAGTGTGGATAGTGCTTTCAGGCGTCCAGGAAGGTTTGACAGGGTAATATTTGTTTCGCCTCCCGATACTGAAGGGCGTATTGAAATTTTAAAACAACACCTGAAGGATAAGCCGGTAGAAAATATAGATGTTGCTGCAGTTGCCAAAGTAACCGAAGAATACTCTGGTGCCGACTTAAAAGCGCTTATCGACATTGCATCTGAATATAAACTAGAAGATTCATTGGCAAGTGGATCGGTAGAAAAGATTACGACCAAAGACCTGTTGAAGGCGGTTAAACAACATAAGAACACAACAGCCGAATGGTTTAGCTCTGCGCGTAACTATGCTTTGTATGCCAACGAAACAGGTTTGTACAATGATATATTGGATTATCTGAAGATAAAAAAATAGGATTTAATTGATAATTTATAATTGACAATTGATAGTTTCAGGATAAGTATTTTCTCATCAATTATCAACGGTCTCTTGTCAATTATTCATTGTCAATTATCAATTAAATATGTTTGATCGAGATAATTTACTACGTAGAGCCGAGCTGCTGAGGAGGCAAAAGCGGTTTAAAGATGCGGAGAGAGAGTTGGGCATTGTACTGCAATCCGATCCTGAGGATGTAGATGCTTTAATCGTATTGGGGCATTGCAAAATTGATACTAAACAATTTGAAGAAGCAACTACTATACTTAAACAGTGTTTGCAATATGATAGTAGTAACAAAGACTATGTTTTTTATCTCCTAGCATTTGCTTGCTATCAGCAGGGTACTAATAAAACGGCACTTGATTATCTGCAAACTGCCCTATCCATTTTTCCTTATAACTCGGGATATTTTGCCCTTGCTGCACACATTCATCTAGATGATAAAGACTATGAGAAGGCGTTGTTGGCTGCTGATAATGGGCTGCTGTTAGATGCCGAAAATGTTTCTTGTCTCAATGCACGGTCTACCGCCTTGTTAAGACTAAATAAAAAGGATGCGGCACGTGAAACGATACAGGAAGCCTTGTCCCTGGATCCAGAAAACTATATTACACACACCAATTATGGGTGGCACCACCTCGAGAAAGGACGCCACAAAGAAGCTGCCACTCATTTTAGAGAAGCATTGCGCATTAATCCCAATTATGCCTATGCCAAACAGGGGTATAAAGCCTCTTTAAAGTCTAAGCTGATTTTTTATAAATGGTTATTGCAGGGCAATCTATGGCTAAGCAGACAAAAGAAAAACTTTCGTTTGGGAATGATATTAGCCATCTGGTTATTGGTGGTGGGCATTGATACGGCGGGAGACAATACCCCTTTGCAGCTTTTATGCGACGGGGTGATGGTACTCTATTTTGTAATAGTCATCTTTTCTTGGTTGGGTAGTGCTCTTGCCAATTTGTATCTGCTTACTACCAAACATGCAAACTATATACTTACGCAGCAAGAGAAGTGGGGGGCAAGAATGGTGGGGTTATCTTTATTATCCAGCATAATCCTTTTAGGTGCTTTGTATAGATTCGGAACTAAATATTTATTTGTGCCAGCCATAGTAGCTAGCTTTTCTATTGTATTTAATGAAATGGACTTCCCTATTCGGATATTCAGAGAAAAGGGACGTGTGCTTTTTTCGCATATCATCCTGGCTACGGGGCTTCTTTGTTGTTTATTGGCTTGCTTTAATCTCTTATTGGCAACTGGGTTAGCATCGGGTTATGCCCTTATATATTTAGGCTTTATCTGGTCGGGGTCGGTTCGGAATACGATTTAACGAATATATAGATTAATCTCTATTCAAGAGAAATCAATATAGTAAGCTGTTATAAATAATACAACGGACATCGTTCACTCTAATTTTTTACCCATAGTTATCATAAACCTTTTGGTATGGTCTAGGGTATAATATAAACGATTTTGAGCCATAAAATAAACAATCTGTTATATTTGAGCCCAAACTAATGGAGTAACCCGAAAAGCCAAACTAAATGAGTAGGGAAAGGAGAACTTCAGCCTTATATAAGTAAGCAATCAAAAAATAAACAATGAAAAAAACACTAATCGGTGTAACGTTAGTCACCTTGTTTGCAGTAGCATGTACAAAATCTGGTTCATCAACAAGTTCTGCTGCTATTGTTGGCAAATGGAATCTTGTTTCCGAACGTGTGAAAGTCTATTTAAGTGGTTTACCCTTAGGCGACCAAACACAACAACAAAAGCCTGGTCAATACTTCGATTTTAGGGATAATGGATCCGTTTATATCAAATCTTATGATTCGGCTTCTAATAAGTATATGTACGATACAGGGTCGTATAAATATGGAGGAGACTCATTAACACTTATTAGTACAGATATGAATTATACTATGAAAGTGCAAACACTTAATAGTAGTACTTTAACCCTTTACACGGCTATAGACTCTGTGAGTTTGGGATTTCCAATTAAAACTGAATTGTGGATTAATATGAATAAATAAACAGTTGCTGATACTAATCAGATGACTTTACCACAAGGAATACAACGATTTCAACAGAGAACACAAGGTTTTTTGTCGAACATGCTAACTATTTGTTTTCCTTTTGATTTCTTTTTTTGCGCTCTTTGTGGTAAAACATATTGTACGCAATCCATTATAAATACCTGAGTAGTAGCCAGCGTCTTAATTTTTAAAATAAAAGGTTCAGCTAGGTATAAATTGGATAATACTTGCCTAGTTGAGCCTACAATTCTTCGAACTGTGCAGTTGCACGATTTTTTCGTACATTATCCCAATTAAAATACTTTCCATTCATGGCAATATAAACACCATGTGGAAGGGTTTGTACAAAAGCCAATGCACTGCCTAGGTTAAATAGACCGTCGCTGCTGCCAAACTTGTAAGGAATCATAGCGCCCGTAATAACTATTGTTTTTTTGATAGTAGCTTTAGCCAATACCGTAGCCGTTTCCACCATGGTATCGGTGCCGTGTGTAATCACAATGTGGTCTTCATCCGATTTAATACATTGTTGTACAATCAGGTTTCTGTCCTCGTCACTCATTTCGAGGCTGTCAATCATCATCAATGTTCTGATGTCTACATCCACCCTGCTACGCCCAAGCTTAAGCATTTCATGCAAGTGAGTATCTTTAAAGAATAATTTGCCATTCAACTCATTATATTCTTTGTCGAAAGTTCCACCTGTAATAAATATGCGTATAGCCATAATTTGTTTTTGTTTTAATAAATTGTTGTTATATGGTTTTCACCCACTCTAGTACGCTACCTTATTTGCCATAAATACGTTCATTTGCAAACAACTTAACTTGTATGGTCTTGTAACCGTCTTTTTTTTTTAGCAGCTATAAATGCAAGTGAGGATAATATTTCTAATGGTAATAAAACTTATATTATACAAGCAACTAGAGAGGTTGAGTAAAGCTATTTTTCTATGCGAAACCAATCATAATCGGCATAACCAGTTTCATAAGTTTTTCCACGACGAATTGCAAAAATACCCACTTTGGCTCCTACCCATTTTCCTTTTTTAGCAACAAAAGGTTCACCTATTACTTTATATAGTTTACCATCTTCACTGTAACTAAAACTGCACAAGGCATTGCCATATTCGCTGTTTTCAGCAATGTTAAAGGTTTTATATTCAGTCGATTTTGGGTCTATATTTTTTATACTTACCTTAAAATATAATGTTGCATTATTAACCACCGTTTCAATGCCTTTTTGCTCTGGTTTACCATGTTCAGCATCAATACACTTTGTTTGATAAACAACCAATCCTGCTGTTGTTTTCTTTACGGATAGGTAAGAATAGTCTATACCTGTTATAATTAGCCCTGTTTCTTCATCATTCGTTCTTGGCGTAAAGGTGAATTTAGTAATCGCAGAAAAATTTGGGGCGGGAAATTTTTGGGTTAAAAGATTAGGTACTTTCCAGAAGTTAACACTGTTTTCGGGGACGGGTACATTATATAAGCGTAAAAAACCGTAACTACTACCTGCAGGGAAGCAAAAATTACTTTGAGGATTGGCATCCCATTGCCATTGAGGCCCCAATTGATTATTATTAAATTCATCCGATTCTTGAGGGGTTTCTATCGGATAAGTTTTACCTACATTGGGTTTTTGATAGGTTAATACAGGTTCACCTATGCCATTCCCGTCTTTATCAGTACCCATCATTGGCCAATCATTCAGCCATTTCACCGGCTCTAAATGAGCTATTCGTCCATAAGCATCTTTATCTTGAAAATGTAAAAACCAGCTCTCACCCGTTTGTGTTTCTACCCATCCTCCTTGGTGAGGACCATTAGTTGTGGACAAGCCTTGTTCCAAAACCACCTTCTGCTCGTAGGGGCCATATATGTTTTTGCTCCGCATTGCCAACTCCCATCCCTTTCCAACACCACCTGCAGGCGCCATTATGTAATAATAACCATTGTGTTTATACATCTTAGGTCCCTCTATTGTAGGATTCTTATCATGACCATCAAAAATCAGCACCCCATCATCTAACAAGGTAGTCCCATCTAGGCTCATTTGGCTAAGTATCAATGAACTTTTTATTCCTGCCCTACTCCCGGCCATTCCATTTATCAAATAGGCTTTACCATCTTCATCCCAAAATGGACAAGGGTCTATCCATCCTTTTGCCTTTTTTACCAATAACGGCGCACTCCAGGGTCCCGAAGGATTCTTGGATTTTACCATATATATACCTAAATCTGGATCTGGGTAATAAATATAAAATTCTCCATTATGATATCGAATAGCAGGTGCCCAAACGCCACCCCCATGTTGCACACTATCATAAGTTTCAAAAGGAGGCTGTTTGGTAAATACATGACCGATAATAGTCCAGTTTATCAAATCCTTCGAATGTAGAATCGGAAGAGAAGGAACATAGTTAAAGCTAGAAGCAGTAAGGTAATAATCGTCGCCAACACGTATCAAGTCGGGATCAGAATAATCGGCATGTAATACTGGGTTTTTATAGGTACCATCCCCATTATCTGCTACCCATACTTTTGATACATAAAGAGAATTTTTTTGGGCAACAGCCAAATAGCATGTGCTTAAAAAGAGGATACTAGATAATATGTATTTCATTGAACCTATTTATTAAGTTTATTTAATAGCTAAAAAGCAACTATTGATTAATTCACAAAAGATAAGTTTAATAGAGTGGTTATTCTTTTAGTCAGTATTTGTGTAACGATATTATTTGATAAGTGGGTAATAATATTGATTTAGTTCACAATACAGAAAAAGTATTAGGATAGTTGCTAAGTAGACTTTTTAATTAGTTTTTTTTCTCTGAATATGTAGTATATGAATTTAGGATGGCCTATTACATAACGCCTAAACATTCTTACTGGTTCTTTTATTAGTCTATACAACCACTCCAAACCAGATTTCATCATCCATTCTGGTGCTCTTCTCAAAGTGCCTGAATAAAAATCAAATGCAGCTCCAATACAGCAAATGTGACCAGTTTCTAAAGCATTGAAATTTTCATATGCCCATTTCTCTTGTTTAGGGGCTGTCATGCCAACAAATAAAACATCGGGCTTAAAAGAATTAATTTTATCTACCATTGTTTTATTCTCCTCATAGGTAAATGAGGCGGCGAAGGGTGGAGAATAATAAGCTATTTCAATATTTGGATATTGTGTATTTATTTTAGATTTAATTCCTGTTAAAGTACTTTCAGAACTTCCTATAAAAAAACATTTCCCCTTTTGCCTTTCAAGTTTTTCAAATTCATAAAACATCAAATCCATTCCAGTAATTCTTTTCATTGAAATGTTTTTCAACCAATTCAATCCCCAAACTACACCAATGCCATCAGGCAACAGTATGGTCTTATTATAAAGCATAGCTTCCCTGAATTTGGGGTCTACCTTTGATACATTAAAAGAATGGGCATTGATTGCATAAATCAGCAACTTTTCCTCACTTAGCGTACTAAGAGGCTTGTCGAAAAAGTTGTAATTTGTTAACAATGAGTCTTCTGTTTTTAGCATTTCAAAATGAAAGAAAAGTTTTTTTACAATTGGGGGGTGACTCTATGTTTAAAATGATTAAATGATACCTATGATTAAAATAGATACCTTCAGCAAAAATATGGTTTTGTTATTAAATTTTTATTAAAAATATTTCTATAGTAATAGCTTCCATTAACCAATTGGACATGTCATTTAAAAAAGCATGAACTTCTAATATTATCCAATAGGGTTTTAATATGCCTTTAGATTAAAAATTAATCAAACTAAATTAACCAGTCCTTAAACAAATTGTTAGTTTATTTCATGTTTCTGCTTACTATTTATCAATAGAACCATTTGTTGAGAGATTAGTTTTACTTATTATGGCTCATCAGAACAGATGTGTAAAATATATTAAACAATATTTTTTCAATGTTTAGCTCAAATTAAAATATAACCTTATTGTGGTTAATCAGTTGCTATGATACTTTTGAGTATTTGGTACATTCTATTTTCAAATATTTCCAATGTGTAGGCTGATTCATATTTTGTAAAAGTAGCCTTACCCATCTCCTCTCTTTTTGTTGGATTCAATATTAATTCTTCCAATTTTATGGCTAAAACACTAGCATCTTTTTGTGGGCATAAAAATCCTGTAATTCCGTCCTCAATTATATCTGGAATACCACCCTCTGGTGTAGACACAATCGGTAGTTGCATACTCATCGCTTCCAAAATAGTCATAGGGAAACATTCCTTTGCATAATAAGTAGGCAAAATAAATATATCAGCATCTCTCAGATATTCAAACTTTGTTTGTCCATATTGTTTTCCAGCATATTTAACATAGTTAGTAATTCCTTTTTCTTTCAGAAAGGAATTAAATCTTTCTTCATTTACATCCCCCCAACTACCGATGAAAGTACAATGAAAGGGGATACTCTTATTTTTCAGTATTTCACAGGCTTCTAGTAAAATAAATACCCCTTTTTCTTCTATTAGATTTGAAAGAAATAATAATTCTGGAATAACCTTATTTTTTTTAGGACTTAGTAAATAGTTATTCAAAGGAACGCCATTAGCACATATGTGAACCTTCTCGGGCAAAACCAAACTCCTTATATCTTCATAAAGGAGAGGCGAAAGCACAATCACGTCAGTATCATTAAAAGCAAGGGGGTAGAATAAACGATATAAAAAACTATGATTCTTTTCTTTTATTCCCTTATTGTGTAAATGATAGACAATTTTCACCCTAAACAACTTTAGTAATAAAACAAAAGTTGTATCTCTAAAAAAGCCTGCACCAGTTGTGGTAAGTGCAAAGTAGCAAAGGCTTGGCTTTTGTGTAATAAGTAACCGTAGTAAATTTAACCAGGTATTTATAAAGCCAATTAATTTAGATATATTGATACGCCCAGTATCGGAAACGCTTTTAGAAGCAAGTAAATTAATGAAAGTACAGTCAAACTCATTGTTTATCTCCTTACAATCCTGAATATATTTACCAACTACACTAGAACCATGAATAGGAGGGGGGAGATGAAGTAAGAATATAATTTTTTGCAATGAATTTAATGTTTAGTTAGTAAAAAATATATTTAAAAGAGTAAACTAAATTAGTCTGAGAAATAGTTTTATGTTGATTATTTTAGCTAAACTATTAACCCTAAGCCCATTCCTGAATCCTATGTAATTAAACGGTTCAGTACTTAGTTTAGTATATCCATTAATAATTTGTTATTACACTATCTGTTAGTTTCTTTTTGTTTCTTGGGCTTGCTAATATCTTAGGTTTACTAACTTTTAAACAAAAAACAAACATATAATCATATTTATCAAGTCTTTAAGCTTTTTACAATATAATTTATTAAAGTTAAAATACTACTGTGCGAAAAGTGGTAAAAACAAAAAGGTCACCAACTAGCGTCGATGACCTTTATAAAAGGGTATTTTAGTTTAGATAAATTTAAATAATAAATCTTTGTCTCTTCGCACTTTAGGCAAAGATGCTAACCAGTCTCCCTCACCACGGTATCCCAAAGCCATTACGACAGATGCAGTTAAACCTTGTTCTGTCAATCCTAATATTTCATTGTATTGAGCAGGTATAAAACCCTCCATTGGGGTAGCATCTACTTCAACTTCTGCAGCAGCGGCAAGACCAATACCAAAAGCTATATAAGCTTGCTTAGCATTCCAAATAGCTTTTTGCTCATCTGTAAATTTTGCTACCGAGCCGGTTATATATCCTTTATAATCATTCAAAGCTTCCAAAGGCATTCCCCTTTTTGTAGCAATATCATCAATAAAAGCATCAATTTGTTCTGGAGAAACACTATTCCAGGCTGCAAATACTATCACATGAGAGCTATCTGTTATTTGTGATTGATTCCAGGAAGCAGGTAATAGCTTTGCTTTAGTTGCTTCATCTTCAATAACCAATACAGTGTATGGCTGTAAGCCAAAGGAAGAGGGCGCTAACTGGATGGCATCTAAAATAAAATCCAATTTCTCTTTTGGCACTTTTGTACCATTCATCTTCTTAGTAGCATAGCGCCATTTTAAACTGTCTAATAAACTCATTTTTGTTTTTTTTTAATGTTTAATAATTATAACTGATGTGAAATTTGATATTCGCTGCAAAATAAAAGCGAATTAGTTGTATATACAATTATCTGAAAGAAAGAGTTTAGCTTTTTCACTACTATTTTCTTATTTAACAAATTAGATTCTTACAGTTTTTTGGTTGATACCATCTATTGCTAACTTGTTGGTTCATTTTTGAATGATATTCTCAACTATGAACAACCAGTTTTCAAATATTCATCTTTTTGTATGGATGATAAAATTGCCCCCTTATATTTGCCGCCCCAAACAAATGGAGAGTTGTCCGAGTGGTTGAAGGAGCACGCCTGGAAAGTGTGTATACGGGAAACTGTATCAAGAGTTCGAATCTCTTACTCTCCGCCAAATACTATACAAAACGCTTTAAAACGCTGCAATCTGTATGATTAGCAGCGTTTTTATTGAAACCCCAAATCTCTTAATCTATCTAATAACAATTCATTACAAGTAGCTTTATTTAGTTTAATTGAGGGGTGTTTGTAGCTTCACAATGAAACCATTTTCAATTTAAGAAGATATCTATTAACATAAATTTCAAGTATTGTTATAAATACAGGGTAATATAAGTATTTATCCTTTCAGCTCTTCATCTTACAAGCCAAAGCATTACTGTTACTAAGTACTCAGCCACAATTAAGTTTATGATAAATAAACTCTTTTCAACCTTCAACTTAGAATTTTATCTATATTATAATTATGGCTGGGTACTTAATATCCCCAAACTATCCCTTATAAAAAGTAGTTGCATTCGCTTGGGCTGTAGGCGTAACCACTAGGTCGTTGATGCAAACATGTGCTGGCAGCGATGCACAATAAAAGGCAATATCGGCAATGTCTTCTGCGTATAGCGGCGTATACCCTTCATAAACAGCGGCCGCTTTTTGTTCATCTCCTTTAAAACGAACTGTGGAGAAATCGGTTTCTGCAGAACCTGGATGGATGGCTGTAACTTTTATTTTATGTGGCAAGAAATCTATCCGCATCGATTTGCTAATCATATCTACCGCCGCTTTGGTTGCACAATAAATATTACCAGCCAGATAGGCATCCTTTGCAGCGGTAGATCCCAAATTGATAATATGACCTTGTTTTCGAGAAATCATCAAGGGCGCAACGGCTTTACTTACATACAACAATCCTTTTATGTTGGTGTCAATCATTGTTTCCCAATCATTGAGGTCGGCATTTTCAAAACTATCTCTTCCCAAGGCAAGTCCGGCATTATTTATCAGTACATCAATCGTTTTCCATTCATGGGGCAGGCTTTCTATGGCAGCATAAACGGCTTCTTTGTCCTGAACATCAAAAACTAAGGGAAGCGCCTCAATCCCGAATGAATCTTTTAACTCTTTGGCAACTTGTTGCAGCAATTCTCCTCTTCTGCCAGTGATTATGCAATTGTACTTTGCCGCAGCAAACTTCTCGGCCATTGCCTTTCCAAATCCAGCAGTAGCACCCGTAATCAATACTGTTTTAGTCATTATTTTATTTTTATCTTATCAATACAAAAGTCCCCTTGTTATACAATGTCTTTATTCCTTTGTAGTCTAAACCTCTTGTCTCATAAATATAAGTACCTGAAGGTTGCGCCTCACCGTTGTAATTACCATCCCATCCCTCACCAATTGTTGATGTAGTAAATAACAATTTTCCATCTCGGTTAAATACCCTAAAGAAATCGAGCTTGAGTACCCCCACCGGTACCGGCTTTTCGGTTTTATAAGAACCATTGAAACTGTTGGGGGTAAACACAGTTGGCACAAATATTTGTGGAAGCGTTTGGTAAACCAGCACCCGCAGCGTATCGGTGGCAGAACATTTATTTAAATTATTTTTAATAGCCGTTACAACATAGGTAATAGAATCTATATCTAGACTTGTAACGGTAGCTGTTGGGTTGTAAATGTTATTCTTATCGAGATAATCCTGTTGGGTATTAGTCGTAGTCCAAAGAAAATTGGCATTTGTAGAATCAACATTTCCGATGGCGGAAAGGTGTAGCGGCTCGTTAATAACAACAGTGGTATCGTTGCCTGCACTGATGATAACTTTAGGAATAACGGTGATAGTAACAGTATCACTAATTGGTTTTGGACAAACCTTCTTGCCTGTATACTGAGCCATTAGGGTGTATTGAGTAGTTGTATCTGGTGAGGCAGTTGGATGCAGAGTAGTACTATCTGTTAATGATTGGACAGGGGACCAATAATATTTAGCACCTGGGCTCACAGAACCAGTAAGGATTTTGTTATACCCAAAACATATTGCAGCATCCTCCCCAGCATTTATAATCGGATAGGGATATACATATACCATTGTCTTGTCATAAGCAAAGCATCGGTCTCCATTACCGAGATAAGCACGAACATTATAAGTAGTGGGATTGACAGAAGGCCTCACAATTGGATTTCTTACAGATGAAACTGACTCTTTGGGATTACTACTATTCCAATTGAATTCAACGCCATACGTATCAGCAAATAAATGAATACTATCATTTTCACAAATCAATGTATCTAGTGGTAAGGCTTTAACGGTGATAACGACTTTGGTATAAACAGTTAGAGAATCTCTTGCATAACAACCCTGATCTGAAAGCAATAGGTGATAAACCGTAGTATCGGGTGGAAAAACAGTTGGGTTAGCAGAAGTACTGTCGGACATATACTTAGCAGGTGTCCAAGAAAAGATTGCCTTGCCACTTCGGTTTACCTCGCTGGCAGATAATTGTAGCGTGTCATTTACACAGATAATGGTATCTCTGAGCTTGTTTAAGAGAGGGTTGCTAAGCACATTTATAACGATGGAGGTGTCGGCAGTACAACCGGTACTATTGCCCACCGTTAGCTTTACTGTTTTAAATCCTGGAGTGGGATAGATATAAGAAGTGTCTTTTACAAAGAAAATATCATTAGTTGTGGTAGTTTCGCCCAAATCCCAATTCCAGCTATTGATGCTGCCATATTTGCTAAAGCTAGAATCAATAAAGTAATAAGGATTCTTGATGCAGCTGCTTTGTATTACAAAATTTGCATGGAAGCCAGGGTAAACTTTTACGATAGATTTTGCAGAATCCACACATATACCATTTGCCCCTTTTGAAAAAACAGTCAACGAAAACTTGTAACCACCTGTATCAGAATAAATATGTACGGGAGTAGGTGAAATACTATCAATATTGGTAGGACTTAAAGAATCCCCAAAATTCCAGAGGTATTTGTTTATATAGGGAGAAGTAGATTCATTAAAAAATTTAAAAGAGAAGCTATTACAGTTTGCATAAGAAGGTTTCAACTTCGCACCAGACAAAGTACAACTAGCAACTTTCAATGTAAAATCCTTTCTATGGATTCCAATAGGAACTCCTTTTCGCCATTCGGTTACACAAACATTAATTACGTATGCTCCAGCTTCGGGAGCTATCCCAGACATAATTCCGGTAGTTGGGTCAATGCTTGCTTCATTACCCAAAGGAGAACTCCCCGAATAAGGGGTTATGTAGGTTACTGAATAATAGGGCGGGGGAAGATAGTTTGTATCAGCAGCACTTGTTGTTCTGCCTCTGTTATAAGCAGAACACAAAGAATAGGAAAGTGAGTCTCCATTGTCGGGGTCTGATGCGCTCATATCCAATGTAAAACGATCATTTGCACAAACTAGTGTAGTATCTTTTATATAGAATACCGGACTTGAATTAATTCCAGAACCTAATAAGTCTGTCCCAGGAATCTGACAAGAATAGGTAGCCCCCTCTGCATTTAGGGTATTACTTAAGGGGGGGAAATGCACGTTAACAATCGAAAAACTTCTGCAACAAGTTTGATACCCTACCGTATACCCCTCTGGAATGTCTGGCAATTCTTGGTCAAACTCATAAACAGCTAATTGATAGCAAACCGGTATTTTCTCGACAAGACAGGGATTGTAGGTAGAAAGGTTCAGGATAGTAAGCCCGCCTTTTCTGGGCACATATACCAAGCTTCCAACCTCTTGTGTAGGGTCAGTATTTTTGTAAATCCCAATATAAACATAATCAGGAAGTTGTGCAAGTCCTTGTCCATTAACAGCTATCGGATTACATTCTCTAAATAGCCGAAGGGTTATTTTATATTTTGAAGTGCCATTTGCGACTCCTTTTCCAAGATAGGTATAAAAAATCTCCCCACCGGCAATATGCCCTGCAATAGCATAGCTAGAAATAAACAATAAAATAAATAACAATAGCTTTTTCATAACCTATAAATCCACATCAATGCAACTAACAGGATTATTTCTTTTGAAAATAAAAAGTGCAGTGCCGCAAATTTATACAATAGACGCTCGAAACACTGTCTTTGTTGTATTTAATCGGTTATTGGTTGCTTTTACACTTGTTTTATGATCTAATTAGAGGGTATTCTTAATCGAAATTCTATACCTCATTGCTAAACGCGACCATAAATCGGTCAGAATAAATTACAAAATGGTCATAAACCCTTTCATACCCTCATTCACCTGTTTCGCACTTTCCCACATTCCCATGTGTGCCGCTTCCTTCAGAATATGTAAATGGCAAATATTGGGTTGATGCGCCTGTTGCAACACATCATTGATAGGTACTACTATATCTTGTTCGCCAGCAATAATTAATACGGGTACCTTACTTTCTTTTAATACAAAAGTCCGGTCGGGCCGGTTAATCATTGCCCGATAGTAGCATTGCAACGCTTTGGTCTCAAAATGTCGGGCCTTTTCTATCAGTTCTTCTACCTTTTTGTGTTCATTTTTTTTGAAGGCTGCGGTAAATAAGTTAGGAATACTATTTTTCAAAAAAGGATACCCACCATATGCTTCCATCAGTTCGATACCTCTTTGCCTATTCTCTTTCTTTTGTTCATTGTCAGCAAAAGAAGTGGAGTGAATTAATCCAAAACCTTTTAGTAGAGTAGGATATTTTTCTGCGAAAGCAAGGGTAATATACCCACCCATGCTATGCCCCAACAGAAAGTATTGTTCTATTTCAAGATGATTTAAAAGGGCCTGTATTACATCGGCATAAAACACAATATTATCCAATAAGGCAGTGTTTTCAACTGTAAAATCTGCTGCACTTAGGGTAGATTTTCCCGATCCGGGTAAGTCGGGCACTATCACCATCGCATCCGATTGCAAGGCTGCCACCTGGTTCTCCCATACGGTGCCATCCTCACCAAAGCCGTGTAATAAAACTAAAGGAACGCCCTCGCCCGATACTTTATAATGAATCGTAAATGAATTGTATTGAAATGTATTTGCCATAATTATGTATTTAAGGAAGGATTACTTCCTTTGTTTTTACCACAACGAACACAATGATTTACCGCAAAGTATACAAAGATTTTAAAATGAATCAGTCTTTTCCTTGTGTTCTTAGTGTTTTCTTCCCCTAGTGCCCCTTGTGGTTAAGCCCTTCACCAACAAAAAGCTGTGCCACACCAATAATAACAACGCCACAAAGCTCGCTAGCTGATAGATATAATCGCCATACTGCACATAGAAGGTAAGCTTGCTTGTTGTAGGTATTGGATACTTAATAACGGCAGCTTTGTCCCATGGTTGCGAGGCTTTTATTTCGCCATAATCATCTATGACCGCACTGATGCCGGTGTTGGCACTACGGGCAATCCAACGCCGAGTTTCTATGGCACGCAACCTTGCATATTGCAGGTGTTGTTTATGCCCCGGGGTGTTGCCCCACCAACCATCATTGGTAATGATGGCAATAATATTTGCCCCTCTTTTTGCATAGGTCGACACATATTCGCCATAAATACTTTCATAACAGATAACAGGTGCTATTAAGTAAGGATTTCCCGAAAGGGAAAAGACTTTGCTGGTATCACTACGCCCATAACCACCTGTAGTACCGCCAAACTTCTCGAAGATGGGGCCCATAAAATTGAGGAATGTGGGCATACTCTCTACCCCAGGTACCAGTTTGCTTTTATTATATAACTGCAAAGGGGTATTGGCTTGAATGAAGATGGCAGAATTAAATGCGTCCATATAGCTGCCATCCTGCATTCGTCTACTTGTAGCCGTTGCCTGATAATTGCCATAGTTGCGGTAGGTTTCTATGCCTGATAGTATTGTAACCTTTGGATGGCGTTGCAGGAAAGCAAACACGGGTTGGTAATAATCGATCTTTGTAATCTGGTCTTGAAAGGTGGCAAGGCTCAACGCTGTTTCGGGCCAGACGATTAGTTGGGTGGCACTATCCATATTGCTTTCGCTTAGGGAAACTAACTTTTGTACTTCGCTGATGGAAGTAGATACTTCGAATTTTGCATACGGGTCAACATTGGGTTGAACAATCAATACATGCTCTTTAGGTAGGATAACTTCTTTCTTTTGGGACAAAAGGAAAAAGGAAATTGCGATGGGAGCAGCAATTATTAACACCAACAGAAAGCCAAATGCAAAGGCGGCATTTCTGTTGCCAACCAGCTTCTTCAATAATATCTTACAACCAATATTTACCAATAATACCCACAAAGTACCGCCTGCAATACCGGTATATGCATACCACTGCACCCAATTGGGGTTGGCAGCAAACCCATTTCCGAGGGAAAGCCAAGGCCAGCTTAGTTGCCAGTTGAGGTGGATATATTCGAACAGCATCCAATAGCAAATTAAAGAAAAGTATCCAATAGAACGTCCGTATTTCTTAAGCATCACATGGTACCCCCACCAAGGAAGACACATCAATATACTATTGGCAACTATGGCGGCAATACTACCCACATCGGTACTGTTCCATATCCACCAGGTGGTGGCTGCATTAAATAGGAGTAGGGAGAGGAAAGAATATCCAAAGAAGCTAAGTCGTTTGGTTGTTTTATCGGCTACTATCAGTAGCGGAACAAAAGCAATAAAAAGTAAGAAACAAAAGGGGGATACAGGCCATGCGCCATATAACAATATCCCTGATAATAAGCTAAAGAATAATAGCAAAAGCTTTTTCATGCTTCAAATGTATAGTATTGATTAAATGAATAGATCGGAAAAAGTAAATCCCAACTACTTTATGGGCTCAGAAACCCGTTAAAGCATCAGAATTAATTATTTTTAAATTTCGTTAATAAGTCGTAAGTAATCAAAATAGCACAAACGGAAGAATTGTTGCAAAAATTAATAAGTAGTCATCTTAGGTTTAAGTGTAGTATAGTAAACATATACATAAAACAGCTTTGGGAATTTTTATCTGTAAGGTAACCAACCTTGCATTCCTATCTTTTAAAGGCATTGCGAATCTTTTTTTTCTATTTTTTTAATTGTGGCATTGCACTTTATTGTCATAACGTTCACCAGATATCAAATAAACCCCACCCAACCGACAATGTATCATACATGAAGTCAAATAAACCCCAGGCAACATTAAATAAACCCCACCCGACCGACAATGTATCATACATGAAATCAAATAAACCCTAGGCAACATCAAATAAACCCTACCCGACTGACAATTTATCATACATGAAGTCAAATAAATCCTTCAATTAGTCAAATAAAAGACTGCCTACTTCAAATTATGCTCATCAATCTTTCAATAAGACTGAACTGTAAAATAATTTTACAAAACCATTTACGCAAAAAAGTCGTCAACACAAGCATATGTAACAACAAGATTACGAACTTATCCTATCCCCTCTTTGCCTGTCTTCTCTTTGCCTCATCCCCAATTATCCGGCCTTCTCAAAGAAGTCCCCATAAATGACAAAATTTTATACTCGATAAAAATAAAAGTACAACTAAGGGTATTTTACTATTAGTTTGTCATACTAAATGGTATCAATCTGCTTGCAATGAAAAATTTTGAAAACGAATTTAATAAGAATGAATTGAATAAGGATAACACTTTATTCAGATTAAAGGAAGAAAAGGTAGATACCAACTTGGCAACATTGTTAGACAACGAATCTATTGTACGAAGTGTACTGAAAAATGATCCCGATAAAGGATTCGAAATGATTTTTAAAAGATACTACAAACCCCTTTGCAATCATGCGGTTCGGTTTGTTTATTCCAAGGAAATAGCAGAAGATATTGTAAGCGAGGTATTTGTAAATTTCTGGAAAAAAAAGCACTACGAGAATGTTACTATCAGTTACAGGGCTTATTTGTATCAAGCAGTACGTAACACCATTTATAATCACTTGAAAAGTGAGTTTGGTAAAAAGAGCAACCATGGGCTGTATGTAGATTATAGTAGTAAGGAAAAAGAACTGGAATTTGATACACCTCAAAGAATTCTATTATTTGATGAATTGTTTCAGAAAATAGAACAGTCGGTAGAAAACTTTCCGCCCCAATGTCAGAAAGTGTTTCTTTTAAGCAGATTTGAAGGAAAAAAGAATAGAGAGATAGCAGAAGAGTTAGATATTAAAATAAAAACTGTTGAAGCACACATGATGAAGGCTTTAAGTATTCTCAAGAACGCATTAGCAGACTATTTAAAATAATTTAGAAGACTTAACAATATATTTATGATAAAGGAAACCGTCATCAATAAGGCAATATTGATGAACCACTTTTCGGGTAACGCAACTCCTCTTCAAAAGAAACTAATTGAAGAATGGTTGGCTATATCCGAAAATGTAGAATTTTACTACGAATGCCTGAATGAATGGGAAAATAATAATGCACAATTCATTGCCAATGATGATTTGGCATTAGATAAAGTTATTGCCATTAAGAACAAAGAAGAAAAAATCAATCTTTCACAATCCTCTATTAGAATGTTTGGTAGAAAATTTGCCGTTGCTGCTATGATAGTAGTCATTGCAGGAGTTACCTTATTTCTAGGTAAAGACGCAATCATATACCAGAGTGTAGCAACAAATTATGGTGAAATAAAACAAGTAACCCTCCCAGATGGAAGTATCGTTACGTTAAATGCAAACAGCGAAATTAAATATGCCAGATTCAACTTCTCAAACAAAACAAGAGAGGTAATGCTCAATGGGGAAGCCGACTTTTCGGTTGTTCATACCAAAAGCAACCAGCGTTTTGTAGTAATCACCAACAACAATCTGGCAGTTACGGTACTTGGAACCCAGTTTTCAGTATATAATCGTCTCAAGAGGTCAGAAGTTGTTTTACGAAAAGGAAAGGTTGAATTGAACTATACGAGTGTAAACAACAATCAAAACAAACAATTAGTATTAAAACCAGGTGATAAATTCATTAAAAACGATAGGGGAACAGATGAAGTGCACCTGCTTAACACAGAAGATGTAATTGCTTGGAAAAATCATGATTTCTTGTTTGAAGGAACTTCATTGGCTCAAGTGGCAAATACTATAAACGAGAGTTTTGGTATAAAACTTATTTTCCAAAATGAAGCACTAGCCAATAGGAAAATATCAGGTACATTTCATGCAGAAAAAGCAGATGAATTGATAGATGCAATTGCGCAGGTATTAGACGTTAATTACAAGAAGAGAAACAACTACATATATTTCTTCGAATAGTTCCCAAAGAGGTTATTATTATTTTGATTGTTGCCATAAAGAGAATAAAATATGTGCTTTACTAGAACATTGCTTGCCTTAGGGTTATTTGTTGCCATAAACGGAGTGTCTTTGGGGCAATCCAACCATTTATCATCTACACTTTCCAAAGGATATGATTCCTCACCTGTTACCGTTAAACTCTCGGAAGCATTAAAAACCTTTAAAAGCGTTTTCGATGTTGATATTCTTTATGAAGATAAATTGGTTGAAGGGGTAATGGTATCTAAAGATGTAATAAATCCTAGAGAATCTGTTGAATACAATTTAGCAAATCTTTTAAATGCCTATTCCTTGGGGTTCAAAAAAGTAAAGGACAAAACCTATCTGATTGTTTCTTTAAAAAAAGCCAATAAAAAAAGCTCCGCTGATGCTACAAAAGTCGCGGACGTTATACTACAATCAGAAATTGCAGCTACGACAACAGGGAATAATTCAAATGAAGTTTCCAAAGTTCCAGACCTAGGGGATATCATAATAACGGGCATTGTTAAAGACGACAAGGGCGTACCCTTAGCCGGTGTGACCATAAAAGAAAAAGGGAAAAGTGCTACAGTAATCTCCAAGGCTGATGGCACTTTTTCGATAAAGGTTACATCAAAAAATGCAAATATTGTTTTTAGTTATCTAGGTTTCGAAACAGTAAACATAGTGGTCAAAGACGATCAGGAAAAGTTGGCTGTTAGCCTAAAAAGCACAGCCAAGGATTTAGATCAGGTAGTGGTAGTGGGTTATGGAACTCAAAAAAAGAGAGACGTTACTGGGTCTATCGCTAAAGTAAATATATCAGATTTACAAAAAGCACCAGTTCGTTCATTTGAGGAAGCCTTAGGGGGTAGGGTAGCCGGGGTACAGGTTACGTCTACCGACGGTCAGCCTGGAAGTGCTAGCAATATTGTAATTCGTGGTAATAGTTCCATTACACAAGACAACTCTCCGTTGTATGTGGTAGATGGTTTCCCGATAGAGAATCCAAATAATAATGCAATCAATCCCGCCGATATCGAATCTATCGAAGTACTCAAAGACGCATCTGCTACTGCTATCTACGGGGCTCGTGCTGCCAATGGTGTAATAATGATTACTACCAAAAAAGGAGTTGCTGGCAAAACAAGACTAACCCTCAACAGCAGCTATGGTAACCAAAGTATTATAAACAAAATTTCTGTTTTAGATGCATATGACTTCATCAAATATCAATCGGAATATGATTCAGTTAATACAAAATCACAATATTTCACATTAGGGCAAACATTAGATAGTTTCAAAAATGCAAAAGGAATAGATTGGCAAAATCAAGTTTTTACAACAGCACCCATCATTAATAATTCTTTTTCCATGAGTGGGGGTGGTGCCGATACCAAATTCTTTGCTTCTATATCTGCATTATCACAAGACGGTATTGTTAAGTTTTCGGGTTATGATAGGTATCAGGGAAGATTAAGATTAGACCATAATATCAACACCAAATCAAAACTTGCTCTAAACATCAACTATAGCTCCCTAGAGGGGTTTGGTACAATTCCTTCTGCGCTAACAGGTTCCTCATCACAATCTAGTAATTTGATGTTTAGTGTTTGGGGATATAGACCAATTGCAGGAACTAAGTCAACTAATTTATTAAATGGATTAGACCCATTCTTTCTATTGGATCCCAACGATGCAAGATATAATCCTTTAGAAACAGTTCAGTATGAAGTAAGGAACCGGTTTGCAAACAACCTGTTTGGTAATTTGTCTTATGACTATGATATAACCAAGGAACTAAAGTTTAAAGCGGTGATTGGGGCAACCAATGATGTAGAAAGAAATGAACAGTTTAATGGCTCGCATACACGTCTGGGTAACCCTAAAACCGTCTCAGGTGCTACTAATGGTATCAATGGCTCTTTTTTGTACACAACCACTAATAGCTATGTGTCAGAAAATACCATCACTTTCATAAAAAAGATAAATAAGCACTCGGTAGAATCTGTGAGTGGGTTCACCTTTCAAGGGATAGAGAAGTACACTTTTGGAGCCTCTGCAGCAAAGTTGCCTAATGAAAGACTAGGGTTAGCGGGTCTCGATGAAGGTACACCCAACAAAGTGCCTTCCACCCGATCTGGAAATACATTAGCTTCCTTCTTAGAAGGAATAAAGTATGGGTTTGATGGAAAGTACTTAGCTACCTTTTCTTTCAGAGCCGATGGTTCGTCTAAGTTTTCCAAAGAAAATCACTGGAGTTTTTTTCCTTCAGGAAGTTTTGCATGGCGTATGAGCCAAGAGGACTTTATGCAAAAAGCTAAGTTTATAAACGATTTAAAAATACGGGTCAGTTATGGGTTAGTGGGCAACAACAGGGTGTCCGATTATGCCTATGCCAATACACTTTCTTCACCACTTATTTCTGGTTATTATTTTAATGGTAATCCAACTAGTAGCACTATTCCATCTGCATTGGGCAACAAAAATCTTAAATGGGAAACTACAGCACAAACTGATGCAGGTATTGACTTAACTGTATTTAATAGCAGAATTAATCTGACTGTAGATATTTATAGAAAAATAACCAGAGATTTATTATTGAACGCAGATTTACCTCCCTCCTCAGGCTTTTTAACAGCTTATAAGAATATTGGGAAAGTGCAAAACCAAGGCTTGGAAATATCCATCAACGCTCGGATTTTTGAAGATGCTGCATTCAGATGGTCATCAGGGTTTAATATAGCCTTCAATACAAATAAAGTACTAGCGCTTAACGAAGGACAGGAATCGCTCCAGTCTACCATCAACTGGGACAACCAATGGAAAAATACAACCGCATATATTGCTAAAGTTGGTCAACCACTTGGGTTGATGTATGGGTACATCTGGGACGGCAACTACCAGTACAAAGATTTTGATAAAAGTCCTGCTGGCAACTATACCCTTAAACCCAATGTAGGCTCGAACACAACAACCGCTAGTAACAAGATTCAACCTGGATATATAAAGTATAAAGATTTAAATGGTGACCTTATAATGAATGATTATGACAACACGATTATTGGTAATGGCAATCCAAAATATACAGGGGGTTTCACCAATAATTTATCTTACAAAGGGTTTGATTTGAATATTTTCTTTCAGTTCTCTTATGGTGCCAATATTCTTAATGCAAACAGGTTAGTGTTTGAGGGGAATTCTGGCAGAACCATGCAGAATCAATTTGCTTCTGTTCTCAATAGGTGGTCACCAACCAATCAAAACAACCAGATGTTTGTAGCTAAGGGGGGTGGAGACAAGGTCTATTCTTCCAGAGTAATTGAAGATGGTTCTTTTCTCAGGTTAAAAACAATTCAGTTGGGGTATAATATTAGTAGCGCGCTCCTAAAACGTATCAACATCAGTTCTCTAAAATTGTATGCCTCTGCTCAGAACATTATTACTTGGACAAAATACACTGGATTCGACCCAGAGGTTTCTGCGTATAACTCTGCGCTCACACCTGGATTTGATTACTCTGTTTATCCACGAGCAAAAACAGTTACTATTGGCCTGAATGTTTCCTTCTAACTAAATTACTAATTGATGAAATCGAAAGTTTATATATCACTATTTATTGTATTCGCAAGTTTAGTCTCTTGTCAGAAATACCTAACCAAAGTACCCAATGATACCATTGTGTCTGATCAATATTATGGTACTGATGCAGAATTAAATGCGGCACTTGGTGGGGTGTATAGTTATCTGGCACAAGATGGTACGTTCTCAAGAAATCTATTATTAGAGTTGGAGATGGGAAATGACGAAGGTCAATTCAACAATAGAACTAACAAGTCTGGCAATCCTTCTTTATACGATTGTCAATCTACTACGGCCATCTATTCCGATTGTTGGTCTGCTTTATATGCTGGTATCAATGCAGCTAATTTATTGTTAGAAAATATAGATGCTTCGGGTGCATCTGCAGCTGTGAAAACAGCTGTCAAAGGCGAAGCTACCTTTCTGAGGGGGTTTTATTATTTTCAATTGGTTACTCGATTCGGTGATGTGCCTCTTCGTTTAAAAGCAACAACTCAGGTAGCTAATTTCAATATGGCTCGCACCCCCTCGATAACCGTTTATAATCAGATTCTTCAAGATTTGAAAACTGCTCAAGGGCTGGTTAATGATATTTCTACCAACATTACCCCTTCTCATGTAAACAAAACTGCCATTGCAGGAATTATAGCTCGTGTTTATCTAAAGATGGCTGGTCATCCACTCAATTTAGGATTGCCTATGTATGATTCTGCAAGTATTTATGCTGAATCGGTCATCAACTCAGGTTTGCACCAACTAAATCCTAGTTATAAGCAAATATTTATCAATCAGTCTCAAGATCTGTATGATGCTCCTTATAATGAGTCTATGTGGGAAGTAGAGTTTTATGGCAACAATACACCTTCAGGTACGATGCCTCCAGGTAGCAGGTTCCCCTGTCAGTTGGCTATGAGATATGTGGGTGCAGATCAAAATCCACAAGTTATTTATGGCTATGGGGCTTACACACCTACAGGCAATTTATACGACATTTATCAAAAGTATTCTACTGATACTCTTAGAAGAGATTGGAATATTCCACCTTATTCTTTTGCTACCATAAAAAGTACAGATTCAACCCCAATTTTACCTGTTTTACTTCCTGTGGTAAATCCGCTATTCAGGGCAGCAACCTCTACTTGGGATAGAGATTGTGGTAAATGGAAAAGAGAGTATGAAAAGGTTCTTCCAAAGAACAGAGATTGGAGCCCGACCAATTTTCCTGTAATCCGGTATGCCGATATTTTGCTGATGGCTGCTGAAGCAGAAAATGAAATGGGAAATACAGATGTTGCACTCGTTTACCTCAATCAAGTTAGGTCTAGGGCATTGGCAGAAGTAATTCCTACAACGGATGTAACTTCTCTCCGGCAAATTATCAGGGATGAAAGAGCCAGGGAATTATGTTTTGAAGGATTGAGAAAGTTTGATCTGATACGTTGGGGTATTTTTAATAAAGTAATGAACGATTGTAAGACCTCCATTACCAATAGTGCATCTTCTGCTTCACTAAAAGCTAGGTATCTGGTAGCCTACAATAATGTCGGATTGAGGGATACGCTGTTGCCTATTCCCAGTTCAGAAATAGCTGTAAATAACTTAGCACACCAAAACTCTGGTTGGTAATATTCTAAAATTATTCTCACAATGCGTAACAAAACTCTTTTATTTTTGATAATATCCCTTTCAGCTTTTCTTCTCTCTTGCAGAAAAGATGGTGTGGGAGGTGTAGACTTTAACGTTACCACACCTGCTACAACATATAAGTTGTCTGATACTGTAAATTTTGATATGTCAGGAAATCCGGATGTGATTGCTTTTTATTCTGGAGATTCATTGCATAATTATGCCAATAAGGATAGGGTTTCACGGGCTGGTGGTACTTTGAATTTTAGTTTTCAAGTGAGGGCTTCAAATGATTCTGCCTTTGCTGCTATAGCCAATGGTGCCTTAAAAGTTCTGGTTTCTACCAACTTTAAAAGTACTTACGCCTCTTATAAAGACAGTACTTTCACAGATACCTTAAGAGTAGCTGCTGCAGATTCATCGATGATTCACTCGGCAAAATGGACGGACATTTCTAGCAGGCTATCCATACCAACAACAGGAAATTTTACAACCTATTACCAAACAGCAGTAGCATCTATCAGTGACTTGATTACGAATGCCGCTGCCCCATTTAATATCGCCTTTTTGTATAAAGCAGATACCACTAATTACCTAGGAGCAAATGGGATTACACTAGGTGGATTTTCATTGATTAATAATTTTACGGATGGAACTAACTCCGACTTTAGTCCAAAAATTGTAGCTGGAGGATCAAAAAGTACTACCTGGAAGATTACTAAAGCTGCAAACCAACTCTATGGTTGGAGTACCTCTACTTCCTATCTAAAATTTATTCCTAAGTATGGGACAGCTTATACCGAAAGCTGGATTATTTCGAATGCTTTATATCCAAATGCGGCTTCACCAGATTTGGCTATTCCCATTAAAAATATTACACAATCTCCTGTCACCAGATTTTCATACAAATTTGCAAATGCAGGGTTGCACAAAGTATATTTTATAGCTAGTAATAATCGTGTGAGCGGGCAGAAGCAGATGGTCAAAGAGATCGATTTGATGATTACCCCATAAGGTATCGTAAGCGTTGAAAAACATCGTATTTTAAAGAGACTGTTTATTAGATAACCCTCGTTTATTAAGCAGCGATTGTATAGTTTAATAAATCTTAATTTCAAATGAATTTAAATTAGTAAAATCATCGTGTTAAATAGACTATTAAAATTGGGGATATCTAATCGGCTTGTTTGTAAACAAGCCGTATTTGTTATGTTTTCGCTTCTTACTATTCCTACGCTTCAGGCGCAAACAGCTATATATATTGACTCTATCAATGGGAATGATGCCAACAATGGTTCTTTAGGGGCTCCTTTTAATTCTGTTACGAAGCTAAATGCGATGACTTTAGCTGCTGGTACCAATGTTTATTTAAGAAGTGGTTGTACCTGGACAGGGCAAAGATTGATGTTTAAGGGTTCTGGAACTGTAGGGAACCCCATCATTATAAATAAATACGATACAGGGGCTACTCCATTATTGGCAGGAAACGGATTGGTGGGAGAAGCGGTGGTATATCTTTATAACCAACAGTATATAGAAATAAATAATCTGGAGATAACCAATTCCCCAAGAGGGCCTGTTAACAGTGATTTCTTTGTTGGTCTGTATCAAAATGCCACCAATCCTTTAGGTGCTGATAGGAGGGGGGTGATGGTAGCTTTGAGTAATTATGGTACTGCCAATCATATTTATCTAAAAAATTTAAATATTCATCACGTAAAAGGACAACTAGGAAGTGGAAGTACAACTTTAAATGGCGCAGTACCTAAACGAACCGGTGGGATTTTGTTTGATGTGATTACTGGAGAAAAGACTGCTAGTAAATCGCGGTTTAATGATGTGTTAATAGATAGTTGTACAATCAGTTATTGTGAAAACCTTGGGTTGGCATTCGATAATGACTGGAACACCTATTACCCCGCAAGTAACGAATACACCAACTGGTTTGCCAGGCGTTATACGAATGTAAAGATTAGTCACAATGTACTGCATCATATTGGTAAAAATGCCATGATTATCCGTTGTACCGATTCTACTGGTTTGATAGAACATAATGTATGTTATGAAACGGCCTTGGGTACAACGGGAAATACGATGTTTACTGCCAAAGCTAGGGGTACCGTTTTTCAGTATAACGAAGGATTTTATAACAGGGCTACTACACAATTGATAGATCCTGGTACAATCGATGGAAGTATGTATGACCCCGATTTGGGTAGTGTAAATATTATTTTTCAGTACAGTTATAGTCACGATAATTGTCACGGATTGTATTGGGGTTGTAACTCAAGAAATCTTCCTGGAACAAGTACGCCAAACTTGCCCGATGCTTCGGATACGGGTTGTACGGCTCGATACAATATTAGTCAGAATGATTATGGCGACTTAGTATATTTCAACTATGCTTCTGCCAGCAATGAAATATATAATAATGTGTTTTATGTGAGGGCTGGTCTGGGGCCTCAATTTATTCATGAGAATGGAAGGAGTAACCATACTTATGACTACAGAAACAATATTATTTTCAATTTGTCTAAAGTAAATACGAGCGGTGGTAGATATGTATTTGTTGATACGGGAGTTACAAAACAAACCCGGACTATTGAATACAATACCTTTTATGGTAATCATCCCGCTACCGAGCCTGCAGATTCTTTTAAACTAACTAGTAATCCTTTGTTTATAGCTCCTGGTTCTGCCACAATAGGTATCTCAACCGTTGATGGATATAAGCTAAAATCTACTTCCCCTAGTATCAACACAGGGATGATGATAGCAGGTGCCCCTACTGCCGATTTTTGGGGCAATCCTGTTCCAGGAGATAGAGGGTTGCCTCCTTGTAGGGGTGCATTTGAATACAATACACCTTGGCCAACTCCCATTACGCTCAGTTCATTTAGTGGAAATAGTTCAGTTGCAGGAAATCAACTTTATTGGACAACTACCAATGAAATAAACAATAAAGGCTTCTGGGTTCAACACAGTATTGATGGACTCATTTTTAGTGATGTATATTTTGTGCCTGCTCAAACTGCTACAGGTAACTATGTAGGAAATCTGAACTATACTTATGCAGATATGGCTACAAATGCAGGAATAAATTATTATCGCTTAAAACAAGTTGATCAAACTGGTAAGCAGACCTATTCTTCTGTGTTGAGGTTAAGTATCAATAAAGTTGCTTTAACTGCAATAAATATCTATCCAAATCCCATAAAAAATTGTCATCAGTTTTATGTAGCACTAGAAAATGTAGTTAGTGGCAACTATTCGTTAGACATACTATCGTTGGATGGAAAAGTAATCTATAAACAGTTATTGGTACATAATGGAGTTGCAGACGCAAAGAAAGCCATCTATCTTCCAGATCAGTTACCTGCCGGATCTTATATGGTTAGGCTTAGTAGTGATAGAAATAGGTATTCAACAAGAATCATGGTTGAATAGTATCGTTCTGCAATTGTTTGATAAAAAATTTAAAGCATGGAGATATACATTCAAGGAACATGAATGCATTTTTTTGCTATTCGGAATAAGTCTAAAAAATATTTTGTTATGCTTCTCTATAAACAGGTAACGGTTCTTGTTTTACTATTTAATTCTTTTTTTTTAGTTCAAAATCTTGCTGCACAGAGCAATTATTATATAGATTCTATATTGGGCAATGACGCAAATACTGGTAAGTTTCCTTATACTGCTTGGCAATCGCTTATAAATGTAAATAAAACAACCTTTAACCCGGGAGATTCCATTCTTTTCAGGTGTGGTTGTTCTTGGTCCGGAACTATGCTTCACCCTTTGGGTTCTGGAAGTCTAGGCAAACCAATAGTAGTGTCTAAGTATGGCACTGGCAATCTTCCTCAAATAAACGGCAATACTGCTAAAGCGCAAACAACACAAACTGTATTCTTATCGAATCAAGAATATTTTACACTTTCTAATCTAGATATTACGAATAATTATCAATCTATCAGTACCAAAACGGCTGTAAAGATGGGGGTTTATGTTACTGCAAAAGATTTTGGGGTGGTTCATTCTATTACCCTAAAAGATCTGATTGTACATGATGTATTGGGAACTTATTATTCCAATGTGAATTCTGGAGGTATATTTTGTGATATTACAGGTTCGTCTAAATCAACCATTTTCGATAGTTTATTAATTGATCATTGCAAAGTTTATAATGTAGACCGAACAGGTATATCCAATCAATCCTCTTGGGCAGGATCAAGAACACTAACAAACAATAGTGGTTGGGCACCAAGCACTAATCTTGTGGTTCAAAATTGTGAAGTAGATAGCAGTGGTTCAAATAGCATCATCATACGGGTTGCAAGCGCACCCAAAATTCAATACAATAAGATTTTAAAAAGTAGTATCCGGTATTCTGGTAATGCTGTCTTTGTTTTTAATTGTGATGACGCATTGATTCAATATAACGAATGTGCTTATAATGTTTTTAACAGTGGCGATGTAGATGCGAGTGCTTTTGACGGGGATTACAGGTGTCATAGAACAATTATTCAGTATAATTATAGCCATGATAATGATGGAGGTGCCTGGGTAATTGTAAGTAATCCTGGTTTCTCTGGCACTTTTGATGATAGCTGTATTATCCGATACAATATCAGCCAAAACGATTGTCATGCCAATGCAAGTAGCAACCAGGCTATCTGTCGTATTGATGGTAACATAACCAATACGCAGGTATATAATAACACCATTTATACAAGTACAGACTTTATTGCAGCCATCAATCATTGTGCTTGGGGAGGTGGAAAAACGGGTACATTACCTGTAAACACTACCTATGTTAATAACATTTTTTACCTCAATCAAAGTAACCCTGCTTTTACTTTTAATACCAGTAAAGGCAATTTGGTTAGTAATAATCTTTTCTATTTTGCACCATCTTATACTGGTACCATAGCAATAGATTCAGGTGCTGTTTTTCAGGATCCTCTTTTTGTGAAAGCGGGTTCAGGTGGCGATGGTTATCATACAGTTGATGGGTATAAACTAATGGCAGGATCTCCTTGTATAAAAACAGGCATGCTGTTACCAAATCATTCTTCAACTGATTTCTGGGGAAACAAAGTGCCTTCAGTAGGAGGGGATGCTCCATGTAAGGGTGCTTTTGAATATTCGGCAACACTTCCTGTAAAATTGCTTGATTTTAAAGGAAAAAATGTGGGTAGTACTAATCAACTGACTTGGAAAACCACCGAGGAGATAAATAATGCTGGCTTTTGGGTTCAGGAAAGTAACAATGGTCTTGATTTTAAAGACGTTTGTTTTGTTGCTTCCAAAACTGCAACAGGCAACTATGCAGGATTAATTAATTATTCATGCACTGATTTTCTGCCATATAGCGGAATAAATTATTATCGTTTAAAGCTGGTGGATAAGAAGGGGGAATCGACCTTTAGTTCTGTTATAAAATTGATTGACCAAACGAATTTAAATGCCTCCATCAGCATTTACCCCAATCCATCTGTCAAAGGAAATACACTGTCGCTTGTTTTAAAAAATGTACAAAAAGGAAATTATGTGGCTAGTGTTCTGGATATAAATGGAAAGCGTTTTTTTGATGAAACCATAACTTATAACGGCTTGGATGCCACTGTAAACCTAACAACTACCACTTCAATTCCTGCAGGGGTATATTGGATTGAATTAGCCGGAAGAGAGGGCAAGTTAACTACAAGCTTACTGATTAAATAATTTATACTAACTAAGAATATTGCTTTCATCATGAAAAGTATTGTTTCCATCCTTTATTGCCTGTTGTTGATTTTGTCAATAACTATTACTGCAACTGCCCAACAGGGTACTGGTTCCTTTACATTGACAGATGGTGGTTTTGAAGGCCAGCCTAATGCTTCTTTGGCCAATTCCTTAGTTAATAATGTTCCCACTAGTTTATGGAGCAGGTATACGCCATTAAAGTGTGCTAACATACATGGCATTTATAAGTTAGGTGCAAGAACAGGTAATTATTTTCTCGGATTGAATGATACCTTGGCAACAGGTGTGGCTAATGCTATTTCTCCTGCATTGGCTTCTGGTGCAGTAATGGGAGGGCAATCCTATATTGTTCAGTTCTTTTATATGGCAAAGGATGGAATTGAAATGCCAACTGGACAGCTTACAGTAGGTGTTTCAAATGCAAGTGGCACTTCCGCTAAGATGACGCCCTACGTTCCTAATGCAGTTACAAACCCGGCTGTATGGTTGAAGTCTGCAACCCCTGTTATTGCAACAAGTGGTAAAGCACCTGGAAATGGTTTAATTGTATTTGGACTTGCAGGTGTTGCCAATAACAACAAAAAGCCGATTGCCATTGACGATGTAGTACTATATGCTGGTACTGTAGCCGACACAGTTGCCCCGGAAATTGCTGGAACTGTTTCGGTTGGGAATGCAACCGTTTCAACCTTAGATGTATCATGGGGAGCTTCTTCTGATGTAGATGGCGGCGGCTATATGGTTGTAAGATATACCAATGACCCAACTGGGCACGCAGATCCTAATGCTAATGGTATTTATGCTGTTGGAAACAAACTAGATAGTGGGGTAGTGGTTTATACGGGTGTAGATACTTTTTTTACTGATAAACAATTGACTGCTGTTACACCATACTATTACAGAGTTTATACAGTAGACAAGGCATTTAACTATGCTGGTTCTGTAGTTGGAATTGGTGTAACTAATAATGGTAAAGCACTTACCACTTATTATGTAGATTCAATTGGGGGTAACGATGCAAACGATGGACATACCCCTTTAACAGCTTGGAAAACAGTTGCCAAAGTTAACAATATCACCTTTGCCCCGGGCGATTCCATTCTTTTCGCTTCAGGTTGTACTTGGTCGGGTACTACCCTACATCCACTTGGTTCAGGTGTTTCTGGTAGTCCTATTGTGGTTTCTAATTATGGCTCAGGTAATCTTCCTTTAATAAATGGCAATACCTCTACTTCTCCCAATGAAAATGCTGTTTATTTATATAATCAGGATTATGTAACTATCAGTAACCTCGAAATTACAAACGACCACCATATTGAAGCCGCTAAGGATTCATCGCTTAAAAAGGGGGTTTATGTATTAGCCACTAACTATGGTACGATGCATGGCATTACTTTACAAAATCTGGTTGTACATAACGTATTGGGTTCTTATAATAAAGATGTAAATACCGGGGGGATCTTTTGTAACATCACAGGCTCTGGAAAAATTACCACTTTTGATAGTTTGCTGATTGACCATTGTAAAGTGTATAATGTAGATCTGACAGGTATTTCCAATGAATCATCCTGGTCGGGTCTGCGTTCTATTAATAACGACAGTGGTTGGTATCCAAGTACGCATCTTGTGATACAAAATTGTGAAGTAGATAGTATTGGAGGTAATAGCATTATTGTAAGAGGGTCTGTAAACCCAATTGTACAATATTGTAAAGTGTACAAAGGCAGTTGGCGTTATACTGGTAATTCCATTTTTGCATTTAACTGCGATGAAGCTACGATCCAACACAATGAAGTTTCTTTTAATAAATTTAATACCGGCGACCACGATGCAAGCGCTTATGATGCAGATTACAGATGCCATCGTACCACTTTCCAGTTCAATTATAGTCATGATAATGATGGGGGCGCATTTGTAGTGGTGTGCGACCCAAATTATGCAAATACGTTTGATGACAGTTGCGTTATCAGATACAACATCAGCCAGAATGATGCCCATAAAGCAGGTGGTAAAGAAGGTGCAGCCTTTAGAATTGATGGTTTGGTATCTAATACCCTTATCTATAACAATACTATTTATACCAGTACCGATTTTACTAACGTTCTTTATCATTGTGCCTGGGGTGGTGGCACTAGTGGTACATTACCTACCAAAACTAGCTATTACAACAATGTATTTTACCTGAATAAAGCTAAAGCAGGCTTTACAGTAAATTCTAGTAAAGGCAATACATTTAGCCACAACACTTATTTTTATAGTGGGAAGTTAACAGGTACACACCCAACAGATGCAGCTGCATTAATCACCGACCCTCTTTTTGTAAATCCGGGCAATGCTAGTTTTGGTATCAATACAGTTGATGGTTACAAAATTCAAGCTACATCTCCTTGCGTAAACTCTGGTTTGTTGTTGCCTAATCATTCTTCTGCCGATTTTTGGGGTAATCCTATTCCTAGCACTGTTGGTCTAGCACCTTGTAGAGGGGCATTTGAATATTCGTCTACCTTACCTGTAAAGCTGGTAGATTTTAAAGGAGTAAATCTGGGTAGCACCAACCAATTAAGCTGGTCTACTACTGAGGAAATTAACAATGCGGGCTTCCAAGTACAACACAGTGCAGATGGTTCAACATTTATTGATATGCACTATGTGCCATCAAAAATCATTAGTGGTAACTATGTAGGTACAATAAATTATTCTTTTATTGATGCTTCTCCTTACGAAGGACTTAATTATTACCGTTTAAAACAAGTGGATAAAGCAGGAGGACAAACCTATTCCGCAGTAGTGGCTGTTGTAAATAAATCTGTATCAAACTTACATTTTAGCATCTATCCAAACCCTGTAGTTGATAAAACAATACAGATTGCTTTTGAGAACCAACCAGCAGGTATTTATATGCTAAAATTAATTGGCATCAACGGAAGAACAGTAGCAGCTAAACAATTAAAGTACTTAAGTGGAAGTGTCCTAAACAGTTGGAATGTCAGCAGCCTGAATCTGATAGGAAACTATTTTCTGAGTATTTCATCAGCTTTTGGAGAGGTTACTAAGGCTGTTTTGATTAGATAGAGGTGGTTGGAGGTTAATGCATTTCTATTAATTCGGTAAACTCTGAGTCCATGTAGTACGTTACACTATTTCTTAGCTTTAGACCACCTCTTACCTACTCCCGATAAAGAGAGCTGCGAATGAGGTTGCCGACAATTGAGTTGAATGAGTCTTCAATAGTATCGAAAGTATCTTCAATAACATCAAAAGTGCCTTCAATGGTGTTGAATGTATCTTCAATGGCATCGAATGTGTCTTAAATGGCAACCTGTGAATTGTTAACAGTCTACTGATAACTAACCACTAACAACTCCCTAACGTTTTCCTTTAGAAATCATCATGCTATCTTCCTGATCTTTTAGAAGAATACTGTGTTCATCAATTAAAGGTCTTATTTCGGGCATATCCAATGAGTCTAGCAACTCATTCTTTAACTGGAATGTTTTTACCTGATTATTGTCCTGGTGCCAACGGATAACCTTGCATTGGCAACTGGAATTTTCGATTTCGTTCATCACTTCCTCTATGTTTCCACCTTTTCCTTGCTTGATTAATACTTCTCTGATACCTATTATTTTATTTCTTTCACCTACATCAAAGTTCCAGGAAGATGAAATAACAGAAAGATATTTTTTGCCTGTATTAAGCGTCATTAAAGAGTGTCTTGGTGATTCGGTACTATCATTTTTACTGTGTACTCTAGAATAAATAGAAACAATATTGGGTGCTTCAAACTGGGCATAACCGGTATGATTGAAGCTGGCACCATAGCGTGTAAGGGTAAAATAACCGTTTTTATATTTAATTTCTAATATGTTGGAGACTACTTTGTGGAAACGATTGTCATCTGAAATCCTTGCTTGTGGAGAACCCGTGTAGCACAGCCAAATTCCTTCGAGACTATCTATTTCGGCTTTAGTTGGCTGATAAGATAGGATGTTCATATCGGTTTTGATAGTCTGCCATTGATGATTATCGTATATATAAGCAGCCGCTACAGCAATAATTGCAATAACAAGTACCCCAATGATTGTTTTGAAAGTACTAGGGGCAATTCTTTTCTTTTTCTTATGTACCCGGATGGTTGTAGAAGTTTTTTCTTCTTCCTCTGTAGTTTCATTCTCTTTTTCGAGGTCTACAACCAAGTTAGTATCAACCGGATTTAGTTCAAATCCTTTTCTACCTACACCATATAAGTAAATATAGCAAGCATCTATCAGAAAGTGACGAGGATTGGAAACAATACCAGAGATGGCATCTTTTATCTGACCACCAGTAATATCATATTTACGGAATGGATAATTTGAATCTGTAAGGCTTTTATCGAATGGATATATTTCATGTAATAAGGTATCTGCTGTTTCAGGTAGTCTGTTACTTATCTCGCTTAATGCTTCAGCAAGACCTTCATAGTTTTTTCTGTTTGTATTTTGAATGATTATCCGACCTGTTTCGGAATTGTATTTTTCTATAGCCCTCGCTAAAAGGTACATAATTTCCTCTCTACCTTTTTTCAGTTGTATCATAATGTGTATATATGGGTAAGCTGTTTGAAACTAATGGCAATATAACTTGTTTGCAATGTAAGACAATTTTTCAGGGGTTAAAAATAACGATTTTTCTAGTAATTATATTTTACTTGTTTAAATACAGTCATTAATGGCAATTGGAAGTGGCACTAAAGTACAGGTAGTAAGCTTATGATGTAGATTCTAAAATTAAGAAAGTGTATTTCGGAAACAAATAACCCTATTTCCGAAACCTTTTTTTCTTTAGTAAAAATTCCGAATCATTCCGAAATGCATGTTCTAAAAAAAAGATTCTACTATTGTGCTTCGATTATTTGCGAACGAAAGAATGATTGCTTTAAAAATGGGTTCATAATTTAGGTTGCTGTTCGAAAAATAATTTTCAATTTAGTATTACAAGTTTAAGTTAATTGTCACTAGGGCTTATTGCCATTGTTTATAGTTTCATTTTTAATTAATTAAAGATTGCACGTATGAAAAAGTACTTACTTTTCAAAAGCTTATCTCAAGGTCTTCTAGTTAAGGCTACAAACACACAAAGTATTAAAGAGGCTGCATCGCCAAACAGTAGCAATGGCTGGAAACAGTTAGTGTTGCTGTTTTTGTTTATGGGTATGATGGTTGGTAGTTATGCACAGATAGTTACTGGTGCTACTTCTACTGCACTTGTAAACCCTGTAGCTAATGTTAATGCAACTATAACAAGTGGTTCAGGAGTAACTCAATCGCCTGTTTACAGTAGTACTAATGGTGGGTTAAATTTTGGCACAAATACATTAAGTGGTGGTTTTGGAGCCGATGGAGCAAGTCCTAGCACTATTGCTACTTGCGATGGTTTTGGCCACTACATTACTTATGCAATTTCGCCAGCTTCGGGATACTCTTTGTCAGTTACAGGTATTTCAGTTACAGGTAAACAAAGTGGTGCTGGAACTACAAATTATCAGGCAGTATCTTATGCAACTAGTACTTCAAGTTTTCCTGGTTCCGCTACCTATATTAATGCAGGCGGTGCTTCTCCTACAACTGCACTTACAACTATGGCAGTTGCACAGTCTGTAACTGGACTTTCGCTCACAATTACAAGTAGTCAAACATTATACATAAGGGTTTACCTTTATAGAAAATTCGCTACAGCGGGTACAACTAATTATACTGAAACTGCATTTTCAGTAACAGGTAGTGTTAATGCGGTTTCTACTGTAAATAACCCTGCTACTTTTACTACAACTGCTGCTTCTACTTCTCAAATAAATTTTGCTGCTACTGCAAATGGTAATGGCAATAATATAGTAGTTGTTTCGAGTACATCAGCAATTACAGGTTCTCCTACAAATGGAACAGCTGCTCCGAGTTCTGGAACTTGGTCAGGTGGTCCAAGTGGTACAGTTATTTATAATGGTGCTGCTAGTGGTTTTAATGGTACAAGTCAAACAGGGCTTAGTTCTGGTACTACCTATTTCTACGAAGCATTTTCGTATGATGGTTCCAATAATTTTTCTTCTGGTTCAACAGCAAGTGCTACAACCAACACTTCTGTTTCAAATCCTGCAACATTTACAGCAACTGCTGCCTCTACCAGTCAGATAAATTTTGCTGCTACTGCAAATGGCAATGGTAACAATATCGTAGTAATATATAATACAACAGGTACATTCGGTACGCCTACAGGAGGTTCGGCTGCACCAGCTGCAACAAATTCATATTTAAGCGGCACAGTACTTTATAACGGTTCTGCAAGTGGGTTTAATAGTAGTAGCCAAACTGGACTTTTTGCAGGTACAAAGTACTATTATGAAGCTTTCTCTTATGATGGCTCAAATAATTTCTCTGGTGGGTTTACTGCCAATGCTACAACAAGTACAGTAGCCATACCAGCAGCTTTTACAACAACGGTTGATGGTACAATTGGCTCTTCTCAAATTGATTTGACAGCTACTGCCAATGCAAGCAGCAACAACATTGTTGTCGTTTATAAAACTGCTAATACTTTTACTACACCTACCAATGGTACTGCCGCAGGAATTGCAGGTACTTCTTTTGCTGGTGGTACAGTATTTTATAACGGTGCTGCAAGTGGATTAGGTAATCAAACTGGTTTATCTGCTGGGCAAACCTATTATTACGAAGCTTTCTCTTACGATGGGAATAATTATTTCTCTACTGCAGTAACTGCAAATGCTACAACTTCAGTAGGCACGCCTACTATTTCTAGCTTAGTACCTAATTCAGTTTACTTTAATGGAAACAGTGGTGCTGTACCTACGGTACTAACAATAACTGGTACCAACTTTATCTCTACATCTGTTGTTCGTTTAAATGGAGTTACAACTGGTGTTACAACAACTTTTGTTGATGCAAACCATTTAACTGCTTCTATCACTAGTGCAACAATTGCGGCATTAAGTTCAACTTCTGCAACAATAGACGTATATACAAATTCAACGACAATTTCTTCTACTACACCGTTAACAATAAGTGTTACCCCGGTTATCACAGGTATAATGCCATCTGCAGTAGCTGCGGGCAGTTCAGCAACAACCCTTACTGTTTATGGTAATAATTTCACTTCAGGTTCTCAAATTACTTGGGGTGGTACACCTTTAGCCACAACTTTCACAGCTGCAACTACCTCTACTTCTGCTTATTATACGGCTGCTTATTTAACTGCTACTATACCTGCTACTAGTCTTGTAGATATTGGTGCTACAGCAGTTGGTGTAACACAAACACAATTAAGTACTACTGCTAGCTCATCTACCATCAATTTCAATGTGGCTACAGTTGTAATTACTAATCCTTCATCACCTTGGACACCACCTGCTGGCGTTACCTCTGCTATTGTAGGCGTTTGGGGTGCTGGCGGCGGTGGTGGATTTGCTATTTACAGAAATACAGCTGGTGGTAGTGGTGCTGGTGGATCTTTTGTTCAAAGTACTGTTACCGTAAACCCTGCACACTCTTATACTATTACTGTAGGTACAGGTGGTATTGCAGGTACAGGTACAGGCACGGCAGTAACTACCAATGTGCCACCTACTATTACTGATGGAGCTGCTGGAGGTAGTTCTAGCTTTGTAAATGCAACAGATGGTATCAACATTTCTGCTGTTGGTGGTAATGGTGGTATTAGTACTACCGTAACTGGAGTATCTTCAAGTAATACTAATAATGCATTGAGTGGTTCAGCAGTTTCTTCTGGAAACACCAGCACAGGTGGATCGCTTATAGCAAGCCTTTATGGTAGTGCAGGTGGTACAAATTCTGGCAGCTGGACTGCTGTAGGAGGAAATGGTGCCAATGGCGGACCAAGTGGTGCAGGTGCCCCAACAGGTACTTCAAATGTGGGTACTAATGGTACTGTTCCTGCAGGTGGTGGTAGCGGTGGTCATAACAACACTGGGTCTTATCCCTCTTTCGTTGAGTTTGGTGGTAATGGTGCAGCAGGGCAGGTACAGATATTATATAACCTAGCTCCTGTGGTAACAAATAGTACACTTACAGCTACTACACAGCTAAGTTCAGCGGCTACTACCTATACCATTACAGGTAGCAATGTACCAACTAGCTTTAATGCAACTGGTTTGCCTCCGGGTTTAAGTATCAATACCAGTACTGGTGCTATTACTGGTACACCATCGTCTATTGCAGGTAGTCCGTATAGTGTTACTATCTCCGCAACCAATGCTGCTGGTACAGGTACTGCTACCTTGGTTTATACTATTCAAGCATTCCCAGGTATTACAAGTAGTACCACGGCTTCTGGTAAAGTGGGTACTGCATTTAGTTACACAATCACTGCAAGTAATAGCCCAACCTCTTATACATTGGCTTCTGGTACGTTGCCAAGTGGCTTAACGTTTAATACAAGTGGTTCTATCACTGGGACACCAGCGGCTGGAACCTTTGGAAACTATTCACTATCTATTTATGCAACTAATGCAAGTGGTGATGGTCCGGCTACTACAGTAACAATTAGTATTTTGGATGTTCCTACTACTAGTTCTATCGATCCTGCTGATGCGTTGGCAGGTGGCAGTAGCTTTACATTAACGGTAGTTGGTTCCCATTTTGTAAGTGGGTATTCAACTATTACCTGGAATGGATCTTCTACAGGAGTTTCAAGTGTTACGGTTGTGGATGCTTCTCACATTACAGCATTGATAAGTTCTACATTGATTGCTTCTGGCTTCTCAGGAAATACGGCTACAGTAGGTGTTACAACTTCTGGTGTGGGTACTGTATCTAATACGCAATCATTTGTTATTGATAATTTGCATTCCGATTTTACTACTGCTGGTAACACTACTTGGGTTTGTCCTGCCGGTGTAACCCAAATTACGGTGAAAGCATGGGGTGCCGGTGGTGCTGGTGGTGGTAGTACCTCAACTAGTTATAATCTTGGTGGAGGTGGTGCCGGTGGCTCGTTTGTAGAATATAAAGCTACAATTGTGCCAGGAACTACCTATAATCTATCGGTAGGTGCTGGCGGAACAGCTGTATCTGCTTCAAGTGGTAACGCAGGTGGAAGTTCTTATTTTGGAAATACAATTACTGGTAATCCTTTCGGAGCTTCTATTTTAGCTACTGGTGGTGCAGGTGGTGCAGGAGCAAGTGGTTCTAATACTTCTGCTAATTTTGGTGGTGGATTTGCAGGTGGTATTGGTTCAAATAGTAGCAATGTGCCAACTCCAATATCTGGTCTTGCATACTACAATTTCCCAGGTACGAGTGGTCAAACTTCAGTAGGAGGTGCAACTGCAGGTGCTTATGCAGGTGCGGGTGGTACTGGTGCAGGACCAGGCGGAAGTGCAAGTGGTGGTGCTGGTGGTGCAGTTTTACCAGCTTCTGGTTCTTCAACTCCTGGACATGCAGCTACTGGTGTTGGTGGCGGTGGAAGTGGCTCTTTGAGTGCTTCTACCAATGAACCTGGTGGTGCAGGTTTTGCTGGTGAAATATCTTTAATATACAATGCAGCACCAATTATAAGTAGTACTTTGGCTGCTTCTGGAACTATCGGTACAGCATTTTCTTATACTATTACAGGCTTATATTCTCCAACTAGCTTTAATGCTACTGGTTTACCTGGTACTTTAAGTTTAAGTAATGGAGTTATATCTGGAACACCAAGTGTTGCTGGGGATTACAATGTAACCATTTCTGCTACAAATGGTGCTGGTAGTGGTTCTGCTACTTTGGTAATAACTATCAATAATCCTTCTGCACCTACTATTACAAGTGCAACTACTGCTACAGGAACTGTTGGGGTTACTAGTTCAAATTTATATCAAGTAACTGCTACTGCAACTTCTCCTGCAATTGTTCACAGTTACAGTGCTACGAATTTGCCAACCGGTTTATTTATTAATACTGGAAGTGGTATAATCTACGGTACTCCAACTACTGCAGGAACAATTCCAGCTACTGTAACAGCAACTGATAATTTGGGCTCTTCATCTCATATAACAGTAACTTTCACTATAGCAAATGCGCCTAATTACTATTATTCGGGTACAGGAACGTTAAATGATTATCATAATTGGTACACCGCAGCTTATGGGGCAGGAATTCAGGCACCTGCTGGTGTATTCTCACAAGCTAATACTAATTTTAATATTTTAACAAATGCTACTACTGCATCTGATGCTGGAAGATGGACTGTAAATGGAACTAGCTCTTATATTAATGTAGGTAGTGCTACTTCAGGCGGCGTTACGCTTATTTCTACTAATAATAACCCCATACTTGGAATTGTTAATTTGAATTCAGCTTCTTCTGGCTCTAATACTTTGAATGTACAAGATGATACAATTCCAACTTTAGGAACTTTGAATGCAGGAAGTACAGTTGTTTATGGAGGAGCTGTAGCACAAACAATTTCTACGGCGACCTATGGTAATTTAACCATCAGTAATACTTATGCAACTGGTGCAACTACTGTAGCGCAAAGTGCCCTTACCGTTGCAGGTAAATTGACCGTTACGAGTGGAACAACACTTACTTTGCCAAGTGCCTCTACTACTTCTATTGCTGTTTCTGGTGGAGTTGTAGTGAGCGGAACAGTCGTATTCCCTGCTGGATTTACTACCTATATAAGTGGTGCTTCAGCATTTACTGTAAATAGTGGTGCGGTTATTTATGTGGGTGATGTTCTTGGTATTGCTTCAGCTACAACCTCTGGTAATATACGCACTACGGTAGCTTCACGTAGTCTTTCTGCTGGTTCTTATGTTTATAATGCTACAGCTGCTCAGGTTATTGGTGCAGGTCTTACTGGTTGCGTAAATTTAACCATTATTAACAGTGCAGGTGTAAAAGCGTCTGCTGGGATAGCTGTAACAGGTATATTAAATATTCAATCCGGTGCTTTTGATCCGGCTGCTTTTAATGTTACTTTAAAATCTACCTCTATCACTAATAGTGCGGTTGTAGATAAGGTACTGGGTTCTATTGCCTATAGCAGTACAGGTAGGTTTATTGTAGAGCGTTATATTCCTGCTAAATACCTTGGCTATCGCGATATGGCACCTGAAGTGTATGGCGCTGGCACCATCAATAAGAACTGGCAAGAAGGTGCTACCAATGGCGCACTCAACTCCGCTGCATCTAACCCACTGTATGGGTATGGTATCTTTATAACTGGGTCTGATGCTACCTATACCGATGCCTCTAATGCAGGTAGTATTGATGCCAATGGCTTTGATAAATCGGGTACGAAAGGTAGCCTGAATACGCAAGATTATACGTATGATCCTACTTATACCAATACTACGGCTGGTTATGGACATTTTAGAGCATTTACTAACACTACAACCACTAACCTGGATCCATTTACAGGCTATAGGTTATTGATTCGTGGCGACAGGAGTCCGAACTTATATACCGACAAAATACATGAGGAGAATAATGATTCTAATTATAAGTATATGTATACTGCTACTACGCTGCGTGCAACGGGCAAACTGATTACGGGTGATGTTACCTATAATACCCTTACAAATGGCGGCGTTGTAAATGCGGCAACGGGTGGTAATACTGCTGTTGGGTTGAGTGATATACCAAATGGTTTTAGTATGGTAGCCAATCCTTATGTATGTCCTGTACAATGGAGTACTATTTATACCGCATCTGGTGGTGATGCAAATTCACATATCAATGGTAGCTATTGGTATTTAGATCCAACGTATAGTTCAACAGGTAAATACATCGCGTATAATGCTTCAACAGGTAGTAACCTTACTGCTATTGCAACTACTTTTACCGATCCAATTACTGGTCAATCATTTACCAACTATAATAGCCAGAGTTTATCGGGTAATATACAAGCGGGTCAGGCAGTGTTTGTACAGTCTCTTACCTCTTCCCCTAAAGTGGTATTCCAAGAAGCAGCAAAAGTAGCTAGCTCTACTAAAACGTCTGTATTTGGTACTGCTACCCTGAGTAAGATTTATGTAAGCTTATGGAAGCAAGCAAATGTTGCGACTACTTATAACAGAGTAGATGGTGCAGCAGTTGCCTTCAGATCAGACTTTGGTAATACTACTTATGGCCCACAAGATGCGTTGAAGTTGAGTGGTGCTACTGATAACTTGTATATCAGTAATAAGGGTAAGAACCTAAGTATCGATGGTCGTTTGCCTGCAACTGCAAGTGATGCGATTGCCTTGGTAATCAGCAAGCCTTCTACTACTTCTTACCAATTGCAAGTAGATGCTAATGCCTACACCAGCAATGGTTTTGTACCAATATTGTATGATGCTTTCAAGAACACGACGAAAGCTTTAAGTAC
>CAISCV010000158.1 GCA_903883945.1 uncultured Chitinophagaceae bacterium
AGTTGCAGGAAGTAAATAATAAATTAAATGCCCTAAAAAAAGCGATTGAGGCAGCAGGGGAGATTTAGTAATAAGTGATAGGTAATAAGTGATAGGTAATAAGTAAAGAGGTTTAAGTAATCATAAATACAAGGTTAATTTTACCTAAGTACCCAGCCATAATTATAATATAGATAAAATTCTAAGTTGAAGGTTGAAAAGAGTTTATTTATCATAAACTTAATTGTGGCTGAGTACTTAGGTAATAAGTAAAGAGGTTTAAGTAATCATAAATACAAGGTTGATTTTACCTAATACCTAATACTTACAACTTAATACCTCTTAAATAAAACATAATGGAAAATATAAACGCTTCGGTTCAAGGTGGGTTTGATGGGTTGAAAATATTGGTGTTCGATAACTACGACTCATTTACGTATAACCTGGTTCATCTGGTTGAAAAGATTACACATCAAAAGGTGGATGTTTACAGGAATGATGAAATTCCTTTGGAGGATGTAGACAGATACAACAAAATTATTCTCTCTCCCGGTCCTGGTATTCCAGAAGAAGCAGGATTGTTGTTGCCCCTCATCAAACAGTATGCAGCTACAAAGTCTATTCTTGGTGTTTGCTTGGGGCATCAGGCAATTGGTCAGGCTTTTGGTGGTCAATTAACCAATCTTACTTCGGTATATCATGGGATAGCGACGCCCATTTTTGTTAACCGTCAACCGTCAACCGATGACCGTACTCCGCCTACGGTTAACGGTCAACGGTCAACGGTTAACCCTGCTCTGTTCAACGGTCTCGGTGATGAATTAATCGTAGGTCGTTACCATAGTTGGGTAGTGAGTGACGAAGGTTTCCCTGATGCTTTGGAAGTAACTGCCCGTGATGAACACAATTTTATCATGGCTCTACAACATAAAACATTCGATGTGCAAGGGGTTCAGTTTCATCCAGAAAGTGTTTTAACACCCGGAGGAGAAACGATTATGAGGAATTGGTTAGAGCAAAAGAGGTAATAGGTTTTAAGTAATAAGTATTAAGTCATTCATTGCACTCTGGTTCACTTATTACCTAATACCTATTACTTAATACTTGTTTAAGTTATTAACATGAAAAAGATATTACAATATTTATTCGAGCACAAGACGCTGTCATACCAACAGGCAAAAGATATCCTGATGGGCATTGGTAACGGCAGTTATAATGAGCATGAAATCACTTCGTTTGTCACGGTGTACCTTATGCGAAGTATTACCATCAGTGAGTTACAGGGTTTTCGCGATGCGTTATTAGAGCTGTCAGTTAAAGTCAACCTTGGCAATCATAAGCTGATGGACATAGTTGGAACAGGTGGCGATGGCAAAAATTCCTTTAATATATCTACCCTCAGCTGCTTTATTGTGGCTGGTGCGGGGCAAAAAGTAGCCAAGCATGGCAACTATGGGGCGTCTAGCATCAGTGGGGCAAGCAATGTGATGGAACAGTTGGGTTATAAGTTCAAAAATGACAATACCCAGCTAAAAAAAGAGGTTGATGAGGCGGGTATTTGCTTCCTTCATGCGCCATTGTTTCATCCTGCGTTGAAAGCTGTGGGGGCAATACGCAAAAATTTGGGCGTGCGCACTTTCTTCAATATGCTCGGACCAATGGTTAATCCTGCGTCGCCAACCTATCAGTTGGTGGGGGTGTATAACTTGGAAATGGCTCGTATTTATAACTACTTATTGCAGCAAACCGATAGGGCTTTTACCATCATTCATAGCTTGGATGGCTACGATGAAATTTCTCTGACCAATGATACAAAGGTGATTACCAACAATGGGGAAAGTATTAAAACACCTAGAGAACTGGGCAAGAGGATGGTGATGCCACAGGATATTTATGGCGGAAATACGGTGGAAGAATCCGCCAATATGTTCCGTAGCATTATTAATGGGGACGGTACTTATGCGCAAAATGCAGTGGTGCTGGCAAATTCGGCTATGGCTTTGCACTGCACGGGTAATTACAAAACGTATGATGACGCCTATCAGGCTGCTGTTGTAAGTTTGGAAAGCAAGGCGGCTTTGGGTGCATTGCAAAAGTTGATTACGTTACAGTAAAAAATTTTCTTGGCTTGATTGATACATTTAATTAAGTCCTACTAACGTTCTTTGTTAAATAGGAAGTGATATTTCTAATATTGGACGAGATATATTCAACATCGGAAGTGATAAGTCCAACACCAGGAGTGATAAATCCAACATCAGGAGCGATATATCCAACATCGGAAGTGATATATCCAACATCATGAGTGATAAATCCAACATCATGAGTGATAAATCCAACATCGGGAGTGATAAATTCAACATCGTAAGTAATATATCCAACATCGGGAGTGATAAATCCAACATCGGCAAGTAATAAAATGAGAGGCGGTAAATAATTTTTTGAACAAAAAGGAGTTTAATTCTTATTAATGAATATTTTAGAAAAAATAGTAGCGCACAAACAAACAGAAGTGGCAGCGGCTAAGGCAATAAAGAGTATTGCCGAATTGGAACAGATGCCCTTTTATTCTAAGCCTTGTTTGTCCTTAAAAGCATTCTTGTTGGATGAAACGAAGACAGGAATTATTGCGGAATATAAACGTCAATCACCTTCCAAAGGTATTATCAATGGCACTGCAACGGTGGAAGAAGTAACGAAGGCCTACACCCAAAATGGGGCTTCGGGCATATCGGTTTTAACAGACCATCATTTCTTTGGGGGAAGCCTTGCTGACCTGGAAGCGGCTACTTTTAACTCGATTCCTTTGCTAAGAAAGGATTTTATGATTGATGAATACCAGTTGGTGGAGGCAAAGGCCTACGGCGCCTCTGTAATATTGTTGATAGCAGCTTGTTTGTCGCCCAAAAGAGTGTGTGAATTGGCGATTGCAGCTAAGGACTTAGGACTTGAAGTGTTGTTAGAAATTCATAATGCCGAAGAATTGGGGCATATTTGCGATGCGGTAGATTTGGTGGGCGTAAACAACCGTAACCTGAAAGATTTTGTGGTGAATGTGGAGGCTTCTGCACAATTAATAAAGCATATCCCCAAAAACAAAGTGGCGGTAGCAGAAAGTGGGATTAACAATACAGATACTATTGTATTTTTACGCCAAGCGGGTTTCAGAGGGTTCCTGATAGGCGAACATTTTATGAAACAGCCTAACCCAACGGTTGCATTTGCTGATTTTGTAACTGAATTAAGGAAAAAATAGTTCTTACCACAAAGTACACAAAGGTTTTCACAAGGGACACAAAGTAAAAAAGGGATTGGGGTAGTGAACTTTGTGTTTTTTTCTTAGTGTAATTGGTGTAAAAAAAACAATAGCAGATGAGAATAAAAGTTTGTGGGATGACGGATGCTGATCAAGTGCAGCAATTGGATGCGATGGGAGTAGAGTTTTGCGGCTTTATCTTCTATCCTAAAAGCCCACGCTTTGTATTTAAGTACATGCCGGCAATCAATATAAAGAAGATTAAAGGCAAAATCAATAAAGTGGGGGTATTTGTAAATGCACCTTCCGATGAGATATTGCAAACCGTAGATAGTTGTGGATTGTATCTGGCACAGTTGCATGGAGACGAAAGCCCCAAAGCCTGCGAAAAGATATCCGATTATATATCAGTTATCAAGGCTTTTCGTTTAGCCGAAGATGATAACATCCTTTGGAAAATAAAGGATTATACAGAGGTAGCTGATATGTTTTTGTTTGATACAGAAGGTGTTGGCTATGGCGGTACCGGCAAAAAGTTTAATTGGGATGCTTTGCTTGGATTAAATATAGATAAACCTTTCTTTTTAAGTGGGGGCATTCAACCAACAGATATCCCTGCTTTGAGGGAGTTTTGTAAAGATAAAGTGGCTAAAGATTTGTTTTCGATTGATGTAAATAGTAAGTTCGAAGTATCGCCAGGAGTAAAAGATATGGATAAGGTTGAGAGGTTTGTGAAGGAATTGAAAGGGTAGGATAGAAGTTATTAGTTATAAGTTATGGGTTATAAGTTTTAAATAATAAGTAATAGGTTTTATCGTTTATCAATGGGGATAAACGTTTTAATTTAAAGGATGAAGCAAGTTGTTGTGATATTGTTTTTATTGGTGCTGGAGTTAACTACTTCGGCACAATCACGCATTCTTACAGGAACAGTAGCCGCTGCACCTAATGCTTCAACGACCATTTTGCCTCATATCGTAGTAGCCAAATCGACGGAGGGACAAAAAGAAGATTCTGCCCTATACAATCCTCGATATGTGCCACCACCTCCGGTTGACAGCAGCAAACTAAATGTAGATATTCCTGCTCAATCTCAAAATGTAGGGGTAGCCGAGTCAAATTATCAATATAAAACACCAGATTCTAAGCCTTACGGAGATGGAAAGAAGAATACATTTACACCATCTGTAAAGTATCAGAAGCCTCAACCCTTAGATGAAGGAACGGAGGTTTATCAATATAAAACGCTAGATGGTAAACCTATAATTAATTCAAAGGTTCAAGCTAAGGCTAATGGTTTTCACTACCCAAAAAGAGTAGCAACACAACCAGTAGCCTATTTAACAAAAAAACCAAAGGATGATAATATAACGAATCCAGATGAGTTGGCTGCAAACTCAAACTATGGAAATGTATCAACAGCTAAATCTGTTTCCAAATGGCAACAAAAGGGAGTAGATTGGAATAAGACTGCGACAACTAGGAGTATTGCTTCAAATAATTCAATGACTGCTGTTAGCAGTTCTCCTAAAATTGCTACTACGTCCGCACAGGCTTCACAGTCCCTCAATCCTTCCATAGGTAGAACCGGAAATGTGCCGAATGAGTCTGCCAATAACAATAATAGCCTACAAGAAAACTTAACACAGCGATCAGACTATAAAGTAGAAATTACTGCTGATGGAAAATTTACAGTTACTTTTTACAACAATGGGAGCAATATTATGGTTACTTCTTTCGGTCGTATTGCAGGCGTAAGTTCTCCCGCAAATGGAAATAACATAACGCAGCAGTATGATTACAGGGGATTGTTGCAAAGTGTTGGGGGACTTCCTCTGCAATATACTTATGAAGGCAGGTTGCAATCGGTGGGAAACACCAATCTGGGTTATAATTACAATGGAAATATTCAATCCATTGGGAATACGCCCATTTATTATAACTACAATGGCACTGTAGATAAAATAGGGAATACGAGGGTTGTGTATGATGCAAATGGTAGTGTAAGTGGTACAAATGGTGCAAATACAATGATAACGATAAAGCAATGAGGAGAGTAATAGGTTGTAGGTTATAAGTTGTAGGTTTTAAAGCAAAAGAAGTTATTTAAAAGAAAAGATATGAAGAGTGATTTGATAGAGGTAGCACAAGAAGCGGGTTTCCAGAACCCAAATGAACAAGGCTATTATGGCAGCTTTGGAGGGGCATATATTCCGGAAATGTTACAAAGGAATGTAGCAGAGCTTAAAGAAAGTTATCTGAAAATAATGGCAGAGGAATCTTTTCAGCAGGAGTTCCAACAATTGTTGAGGGATTATGTAGGTCGTCCCACGCCTTTGTTTTATGCAGAAAGGTTAAGTGAGGAATTAGGGTCTAACATCTATCTGAAAAGAGAAGACTTGTGCCATACCGGTGCGCACAAAATAAACAATACAATAGGTCAGATACTGTTAGCAAGAAGATTGGGTAAAACAAGAATCATTGCCGAAACAGGCGCTGGTCAGCACGGGGTTGCTACGGCAACTGTTTGTGCGTTGAAGGGAATGGAATGTATTGTTTATATGGGTGAGAAAGACATTGAGCGACAAGCGCCCAATGTTGCCCGTATGAAACTGTTGGGAGCTAAAGTTGTTCCTGCTTTGAGTGGAAGTAAAACATTGAAGGATGCCACCAACGAAGCCATCAGAGATTGGATTAATAATCCGATAGATACCCATTATATTATTGGAAGTGTGGTAGGTCCACATCCTTATCCAGATTTAGTTGCTCGTTTTCAGAGTGTAATCAGTCAGGAAATAAGAACCCAATTGTTGGAAAAAACAGGCAGCGAAAACCCAACCCACGTAGTTGCCTGTGTAGGTGGGGGTAGTAATGCCGCAGGCGCGTTTTACCATTATCTGGATGAATTGAGTGTGAAACTAGTAGCTGTTGAAGCGGCTGGTCATGGCGTTAATTCTGGTATGAGTGCGGCAACGACCCAACTAGGGAAGTCGGGCGTATTACATGGAAGTAAGAGTTTGGTGATGCAAACTGAAGACGGACAGGTAGTAGAACCACATAGTATTTCTGCAGGATTGGATTATCCTGGTATCGGACCCTTGCACGCTAATCTGTTTAAAAGTGGACGCGGAACTTTTTTAAGTGCCACAGATGATGAAGCATTAGAGGCTGCCTTTCACATCTCCAAGATAGAAGGTATTATTCCTGCTTTGGAAACGGCACACGCCTTTGCTGCATTGCCAAGAATGAACCTGACGCCAAAAGATGTGGTGGTGGTTTGTTTGAGTGGGAGAGGAGATAAAGATTTAGCAACTTACATGAAAGCGATGGGATTGTAAAGATCCAATTTACTGGTTACTAGTTACTGGTAACCTGCAACCAGAAACAATTAAAGAATTATGAGTAAATTAAGTGAAGTTTTTAAGCATAAATCCAACAACGTTCTGAATGTATATTGTACAGCAGGGTATCCTCAGTTGGATAGCACACTTCAAATAATAAAAACCCTACAAGATAATGGGGCTGACATCATCGAATTGGGAATGCCTTACAGCGATCCGTTGGCTGATGGCCCTGTGATACAAGCAAGCAGTTTGGTAGCATTAGATAATGGGATGACGATTGCAAAGTTGCTCGAACAACTTAAAAACGCCCTGTCATCAGACAAGCGTGCTGCTATTATTTTAATGGGATACATGAATCCTGTTTTGCAATATGGCTTCGAAAAGTTTTGTGCTGATGCGGCTGCAGTGGGAGTAGATGGATTGATTCTGCCAGATTTACCCGAATATGAGTATGAAACTGAATATGGGGCAATCATTAAGAAATATGGCTTAGACTTTATTTTCCTAGTTACGCCCGAAACAAGTGAAGAACGTGTTCGTAAACTAGATAGCTTAAGTAGTGGGTTCTTATATGCGGTATCTTCTTCTTCCACAACAGGTAATGAAAAAGATTTTAATGCAGTGGAGCAATATTTAAAGCGGTTACAATCTTACAACCTACAGAACCCAATCATGGTGGGCTTTGGTATTAAGGATAAAGAGACCTTTAGTACGGCTTGTAAATATGCCAATGGAGCCATTATTGGTACGGCCTATATCAAAGCATTGGAAGGGGTTGCAGATGTTGAGAGTGCAACTAAGAACTTTTTAGATAGTATTTTAAAGTAAAAAAATGAGTGTAAATACTATTTCGAAAGGGGATAATATAGTTATCATAAAATACAATGCGGGCAATATTCAGAGTGTTCTATATGCTTTGGAACGGATTGGCATTAATGCAGTTGTTACAGATAATCACGAAGCAATTAAGGCGGCTGATAAAGTCATTTTTCCAGGGGTGGGTGAAGCTAGCAGTGCGATGAACAGTCTGAAAGAGAATAATCTGGATGTACTTATCAAAGAACTGAAGCAACCTGTACTAGGTATATGTGTTGGGATGCAGTTGTTATGTGATTATTCTGAAGAGAATAACACACCCTGTCTCGGTATTATCCAACAGCCCGTAAAACGCTTTAATCCTTCAGAGAATAATTCAATTGAGAAGGTGCCTCAAATAGGTTGGAACACTATCTACAACCTTAAATCCCCATTGATGAAGGGCTTGGATGAGAATAGTTATTGTTATTTTGTACATAGTTATTATGTTCCAATCAATCAATATACCATTGCCACAACTAATTATGTACAGCCTTACAGTGCTGCTTTTCATAAGGATAATTTCTATGGTGTACAGTTTCATACAGAGAAATCTTCGGCGGTAGGAGAGCGTATATTAAGGAATTTTATAACCCTTCCGTCCCTGAAGGGAGACTAGGAATCCCCCGCTCCTAAGGGGAACTAAGTCATTCTTTTAGTGGAAGATGTTTAAAATTAAAGTTAGAAAATGAAAGAAGATTCAAATAGTCAGGGTGCTGCCAGTCTCCCTTTAGGGACGGAGGAGTTGGGGCAAAATATGTTTTACCAAGCTACTCCATTTATTTTTCAACGGGCAACTGAATTAAGAAACAATACGACTGAGGCTGAAAATCTATTGTGGAGTTTTATTTCAAATAATAAACTAGGACTGAAATTCAGAAGACAACATCCTGCATCGCAATATATATTAGATTTTTATGCTCACTCAATTAAATTGGCTATTGAATTAGATGGTAGTATTCATTCTTTAGAAGAAGTAAAAAAGCATGATGGGGTTCGACAAGAACACCTTGAAAGCCTTGGTATTCATTTTATGAGATTTGATAACAAAGAAATATTTGCTAATGCAACAGGTGTAGTTGATAAGATTAAGCTGGAAGTAGAAAGATTAACCCTTCTGTCCCTATAGGGAAACTTAGTCGTAGTGTAGTGGCAAATTATTCAAATTTAAAGATTGAAAATGAAAGAAGTTACAATTAGTCAGGGTGCTGCCAAGTCCCCCTTTAGGGGCGGAGGGGTAGGGGCGGAGGGGTTTATTATTCCCGCCATAGACATAATTGATGCGAAATGTGTTCGACTTACGCAAGGAGATTACTCCCAAAAGACTATTTACAACGAAAACCCTGTTGAAGTTGCCAAAAAGTTTGAGGACGCAGGATTAAAAAGATTGCATTTAGTAGATTTAGATGGAGCAAAGGCAGGAGCAGTGAAGAATTGGAAAGTATTGGAAGCTATTGCTGCACAAACGAAACTCATTATTGATTTTGGTGGAGGCATCAAAACCCAGAAAGATGTAGATATTGTCTTTGCATCGGGTGCGAGATATGCGACGGTGGGAAGCATCGCCGTAAAAGATAAACCCACCTTTGTGAGTTGGTTAACTACTTATGGGGCAGATAAGTTTTTGTTGGGTGCCGATGTAAAAGAAGACATGATTGCCATCGGAGGATGGTTAGAGACGACAGGTATTAATATTTATAATTTTATAGAAGATTATCTCAAATTGGGTGTGCAACAAGTTTTTTGTACTGATGTAAGCAAGGATGGCAAACTAGAAGGTCCTGCTACGGATTTATATCAGAAAATACTTGCTAAATCCCCCCATCTACATTTGATAGCAAGCGGTGGAGTGGCGACTATTGAGGATGTTTATGCACTAAAAGAAGCAGGGTGTAAGGGCGTTATCATTGGTAAAGCTATTTATGAAAACAGGATTTCATTGGAAGAGTTGGTGTTTATCTAGTCAAGTTAGTCAAGAAACAGGCATCCTAAAGGGTTATCTAGTCAAGTTGGATATGAAACAGGCATCCTAAAGAGTTATTTAGTCAAGTTGGGTGTGAAACAGGCTTCCTAAAGAGTTATCTAGTCAGGTTGGGTGTGAAACAGGCATCCTAAAGAGTTATCTAGTCAAGTTGAGTGTGAAACAGGCATCCTAACGAGTTTGCTACCCTTCCGTCCCTAAAGGAAACTAGGTCGTTCATTAGGAAGAAGATACTTAAATTAAAAGATTTAAAATGAAGGATGATAAAATTAGTTCGGGTGTTTCCAATCTCCCCTTAGAGACGGTAGGGCTTGCAAGTTCCCATTCAAGGGGGGAGGGGTTGGCAAAACGCATTATTCCTTGTCTTGATATCAGGGATGGACGTACCGTTAAAGGGGTGAACTTCGAGAATATACGGGATGCAGGAGATCCTGTTGAATTGGGGGCTTTATATGCAGAACAGGGTGCTGATGAATTGGTTTTTCTGGATATCACAGCTACCGTAGAGAAACGGAAAACTTTGAGTGAATTGGTGAATCGGATTGCACGTCACATCAATATTCCCTTCACCGTTGGCGGCGGTGTTAGCTCGGTAGATGACGCTTCGGTGTTATTGCAAAATGGGGCAGACAAAGTAAGTATCAATACCGCTGCCTATAAGAATCCTCAATTAATAAATGATTTAGCAAAAGAATTTGGTAGTCAGTTTGTGGTATTAGCGATTGATACCCGTATGGAAGCAGATGGGGAATGGTATGTTTATTTGAGTGGGGGGCGCGTGAAGACTGAAACTAAATGCCTGGATTGGGCTAAGCAAGCAGTAGCATTAGGGGCAGGAGAAATATTATTAACTTCTATGAATCACGATGGTACAAAGCAGGGATTTGCTTTGGACATTACGCGCCAATTGAGTGAAACTTTGCCTGTTCCAATCATTGCAAGTGGTGGCGGTGGTACAAAGTCGCACTTTGTAGATGTGTTTACACAAGGAAAAGCAGATGCTGCTTTAGCGGCAAGTATCTTTCATTTTAAGGAAATTAGTATCCCCGATTTAAAAGGATATCTTGCAAAAAATAATATTCATGTGCGTATTTAAATCATAACACTATTTTCGTAAGCGCAAATAATTAAAAAGTGTGTCCATCAAATGATAAATTTAGACGTAAAAGTTAACTTCGAAAAGTATGCAAATGGGTTGGTACCTGCTATCATCCAGGATAGTGAAACACAGAAAGTGCTGATGCTAGGGTTTATGAATGAATATGCTTTGACTCGTACTCTAATGACAGGTAAAGTAACTTTCTACAGTCGTACCAGAGAAAGAATATGGACGAAGGGGGAGGAGAGCATGAATTATTTGTTGCTAAAGTCTATTGAATCCGATTGCGACCAGGATACCTTGTTAATTAAAGCAAAACCATTAGGCCCTGTTTGTCATACGGGAGCGGATACTTGCTGGAATGAAAAGAATATATCAGACAATTTTTTATCTACACTCGAAGCCGTGATAGAAGAACGCAGTACTGCTTCGCCCGATTCTTCGTACACAGCTAAGATGTTAGCTAAAGGTATTAATAAAGTAGCGCAGAAAGTAGGAGAGGAGGCCGTTGAGTTGGTTATTGAAGCAAAAGATAATGATAAAGATTTGTTTTTGGGTGAAGCTGCCGATTTGATGTTTCATTATTTGTTGTTACTTAAAGCCAAAGGATATAAATTGCACGACGTATTAGACGTATTAGAATCTAGACATAAAAAATAAATATAAAATAAGGAATATAATGAAAAAGTTATTGATTGTATTGTTGTTGCCTATTATCTCTCTGGCTCAGAAAGCTGATTCAACAATTGCAAAAGAAAAGGCCAAAGGGTATATCTTAAAGGGAGACATAAAAGGATTGAAGGATAGTACATTGGCATTCTTACAAGATGTACAAGGTAATACTGTCGCCCAGGATTATGCCAAGAATGGCAAGTTTACTTTGAGTGGTAAGTCTGATGATGTAAGCTTCTTTCAATTGGCATTTATTGGCACGCAAGAAATGACAGAAGTATTTCTTGCCAATGATCATGCAACTGTTATGGGCGAAATGGGCAAACTAAAGAGTGCCACTTTTACAGGGGCTCCTGCTCAAACAGATTATAAAAGTTTTGTAAAAGGGTTCTTACCCTTGAATGAAAAATTGGGTAAACTAATTGCAGACATTAATGCAGAAAAGCAAGGAACTAAAAAAAGGGATAGTTTGATTGCAGTGTTCAATGGGGAAAGAAACAAGTTGAAATCTTTTACAGATAACTTTTTAAAAGAAAAGTCAGCCTCTCCGGTAAGTGCGTTTATCTTATATCAATTTGCAAAGTTGTATGAAGAGAATGCCTTAGAAGCAAAATATAAAGCCTTGCAGCCTTCTGCCAAGAAAATTGTTTTTGCTAGAGAAATAGAAAGGATGATTGCCGATGCCAAAGTTGGGGAAGTAGGTACTATTGCTACCGACTTCACACAAAATGATACAGCCAATAAACCTGTAAGCCTTTCTTCTTTCCGAGGTAAATATGTTTTAGTAGATTTCTGGGCAAGTTGGTGCAGACCATGCCGCATGGAGAACCCTAATGTTCTGGCAGCTTATAATCAATTTAAAGACAAAAACTTTACGGTGCTAGGTGTTTCCTTAGACAAAGACAAAGAAAGCTGGATTAAAGCTATTGCCGATGATAAACTACCTTGGACGCACATTAGCGATTTGCAACAATGGGGGAATGCGGCCGCAAAACAATATAAGATTGCTAGTATCCCTGCAAATATGTTGATAGACCCTTCTGGAAAAATTATTGGTAAGAATCTTCGTGGAGAAGAATTATTAGCCAAACTGAAAGAAACATTAAAGTAGATTTCGTTTATTATACATCATTTAAGAATGCTTTCCTAATTAAACAAGGAAAGCATTTTTTTTGCCCATTAACTTATTGGGTATCATTAGATAAATTTCTTGAAACGTAGTGATAGCAAATGTTTTATGGTTTGATTATCTTTTTTGGTATCATAAAACGCGCCATAAGTTGTATTACATTGTGTACAACCACCCCTTACTTTTGTGTAACAAATCGGGAATAATAGTAGAGAAGATAATCAAAATGGCAGCAATCGTTAGAGAAATTAGCAAGTTTATCGAGAGAGGCCGAAGTTCAAAGAAAAGTTAAGCTACTTTAAAAGGCTCAATATTACTTCGAAGAATTTTCATATGGCAAGCAATCGTTAGAGGTCAGTCTGTTTCTACAGAGTGACCCTTTTTTTTCGAATCACTTCGCAAATATATAGTGTTTGTTAATTCAATATTAATTTATTGTGAAAATTTATTTTTGAAAATTTAGCCAGCAGCACGTTTATATTCCTTTATTCAACTTTAATGTAAAATTTGCAATAAATATTTCATGTATTTTAATGTTGGGTATCATACTTAAAAAAGTGTGAAACGTAGTGATAGCAAAGGTTTTGTAGTTTTAAAATCTATTTTGACAACATAAAGTTAGTAATTAGTTGTAGTACTCTGTTTGATTCCACCCCTTACTTTTGATTAACAATTAGGAAAAGATAGGATAGGAGAAAATTGGAACGGACTTGGTAGGTGTAATGTATATAAAAGATACCGACAGAAAGTTTTAGTTGAAAGAAAAGTTAAGCTACTTTAAAAAGCTAAAAATTATTTCGAAGAATTTTCATATGGCAAGCAATCGTTAGAGGTCAGTCTGTTTCTACAGAGTGACCCTTTTTTTTGTAAGACCATACTTAAAATGCCGGGGATTTGTAATAGCAAATCATTACCTCTACAATAAAATAAGTTTAGATAAATTAGCCCTCAATACACTCAATATTTAAACAAGCTAATTGTTTTTATACCTCATTATTGTGTTGGACATCATTAGATATACTTCGTGAAATGTAGTGATAGCAAGAGTTTTGCGATTATAATATATTTTTTGCAATCATAAAACGCGCCATAAGTTGTAGTACACTGTGTGCAACCACCCCTTACTTTTGTGTAACAAATCGGGAATAGAAGAGAAGAGGAGAATCAAAATGGCAGCAATCGTCAGAGAAATTAGCAAGTTTATCGAGAGAGGCCGAAGTTCAAAGTTAAGTTAAGCTACTTTAAAAGGCTCAATATTACTTCGAAGAATTTTCATATGGCAAGCAATCGTTAGAGGTCAGTCTGTTTCTACAGAGTGACCCTTTTTTTTAGAATCACTCCGCAAATATATAGGGTTTGTTAACTCAGTATTAATTTATTGTGAAAATTATTTTAAAATAACAGTTCCTAATCGTTTAGTTATTTCACGTTCCATGTCTTTTAACTCTTTGTGTATCTTAATCAATTGTAATTGTTCCTCCAAAGGAGCCTTTTCCATATCGCTTTGGTTTTGATCAAACATTTTTTTTAGCTTCTTTAGTTTGTAGTAGTTAATGCTCATAGTTGCATCCTGGTTGCTGGTATCGGCATTGGTAATCGTTTTGCCTTCATACAAACTATCCCAATTGGCACTCAACTCATAGGGAAACAGCGTAATGCCTATCGCTAGTTCGCGGATGCTGGTATCCTCGTAATACAAAAAGGTTTTGGTGTCGGGCTCTTTACCTTCGTCATACAATTGTTTATACAGTGCTAATAAGGTTTCCAACGCGGGGTTTTCGAACGGAAAGTCTTCCAGTTCTTTAAATATATAGGTGGCAATGCTCGTCTTAGTTTCAACATATTCCTTCAAACCGTATTCCAATAGGATGCGAAGTACATTCCGTTCGTGTTTTTCTTCATTAGACGTTACGATACTTATATCTGATGTCTCTATGGGTTGAAACTGTTCTGTATTTAGCTGATCAAAACTATCATTCGGAGCATGCTTTTTCTCCTCTTTAGCTACTTTATCCCTTTTAATTTTATTTACAAGGGTTATCAGTCCTCCTTCATCAATTTTCAGCAGTGCAGCACTTTGCTTTATGTAAGCTTGTTGTTTGGTAAAGTCCTCTGCCTTGTTGATGCGGCTGATGGTTTCGGCAATCTGGTTGACCAGTATATTCTTCTGGTTCAAGTCGTTCCCCACATCTTTCAGCATTACTTCTAGCTGAAAGATGATGAAGTCTTTCTTGTTCTCTTTTATAAAATGCTGAAACGCCTCTGTGCCCACCTTGTTCACATAGCTATCAGGGTCTTCGTTGTCGGGTATCAATACCAGTTTCACGTTCAGGCCTTCCTCCAATGCCATATCCAAGCCACGTAGTGCGGCTTTTACGCCGGCACTATCCCCATCATAGATAATGGTGAGGTTGTTGGTATATTTCTTCACTAGCCGCAACTGATCTACCGTTAGCGAGGTTCCCCCACTTGCCACCACATTCTCTACCCCCGCCTGGTGCAGGCTCACTACATCGGTATAGCCTTCTACCAGCAAACACTCGTCTTGCTTGTCTATGGCCATCCGGGCAAAGTAGGAACCATACAGCAGCTTACTCTTTACGTATAGCTCGTTCTCGGGCGTGTTGATGTATTTGGGCGCCTTATCTGCCTTGCCAATTACGCGTGCGCCAAAGCCAATAATTTTACCGCTGTTGTTGTGTATGGGGAATATGATGCGCCCCCGGTAATTATCTACCAGTTCGGTTTCGTTTCGTACCGTTACCAAGCCCGTGCGGGGTAAAAGCTCCTTGTTAAACTGATTCGCCAACAAAGCCTTTGCCAGTGTATCGCGCTGTTGCGGGTTGTAGCCAATCTGAAACTTCTTGATGATCTCTTCTCTAAAGCCTCTCTCTTTCAGGTAGCTGAGGGCAATGGTTTTGCCTTCTTCGGTATTAAATAGTTGTTCGTCGAAGAAGCTGCCTGCAAACTTATTTATCACATACAGGCTATCGGCCACCTGCATCTGTTGTTTCTGTTTGTCGCTAACTTCTGTTTCTTCTATCTCAATGTTGTAGCGTGCTGCTAGCCAACGGAGGGCATCTACATAGCTCAGCTTTTCGTGTTCCATCACAAAGGTGATGGTATTGCCACTTTTGCCACAGCCAAAACATTTGTAGAGTTCTTTGGCAGGGGAGACGGTGAAGGAAGGGGTCTTTTCGTTGTGAAACGGGCAGTTGCCCAAGTAATTACTCCCTCGTTTTTTCAGCTTCACAAAATCGCCCACTACATCAATAATGTCTAGCCGATTCTTTATTTGTTCTATTGTTTGAGGAGTAATCATCGCCGCCGAAGATAAAGAAGAATAGTTGTTTGAGATTAACGTTTAGTGATCAATGATTAATAATAAAAAAGCCCTTGAAGCGAAAGCGTCAAGGGCTTTTTATCTAATATCTAATAACTTACCACTTAAAATCAATTCAACCAACCATCGCGATATCCCTTGCTGCGGCTACACTGTGCTGGAGTGAAGTGGTAACCTAATAAGAGCGACAGATATATGTAAGAACGATGCAAAGTTATAGGTATCTTGATGTTTTAAATTTATTCTTAATATTTAATAAGAAATTATAATAGCAATAATTTTTATTGATTAATTTATATTGCAAAAAAGACACCTGTTAACGTTAACAGGTGCTTTTAAAGTTAAATAAATGACCAGTTAACGTTAACAGGTGCTTTTAAAATTAAATAAATGACCAGTTAACGTTAACAGGTACCTTTCTTCGCAATAAAACACACCTAATATTGGCAATAAGTGCGTTTTGAGCGGAAAATGGGGCGTTGTAAATAAAGAATGAGCAAATAGGCGGAATGAATCTAGTTGAAAATAGACATTTGTAGCTGTATTGAAGCGACAAATAGTTAAACAGCTATGTGGTACAACAATACGAAATGTACGTACCTATAAAAAAATAGTTTTGGTTTATTCCCTATATTCGCTAGCGAACGGAAGCAAGGCGTATGTTTTAAGGTTTAGGGTTTAATAGAAACATGCGGCAATGCAAGCGTTATATAAAATTGTGGGCGGGGGGAAGTTCCAACACACCAGTTTTTAAGTACCTTCTGGTTGTCAAAGGAAGTTTGTAAGAAGCCGAAGGTACATTAAAAACCACGCAAAAACCAGCGCAAATC
>CAISCV010000159.1 GCA_903883945.1 uncultured Chitinophagaceae bacterium
TACCAAAATATAATATCTTACTAAGGGACGATAAAAGCTATAGCTACATAAGGATTAATTATTCTGATCCACATCCAACAGTTACCTTAACTAGGCGACCACTTGACGATAAAGCTAAATATTACGGCCCTTATTTTAATAGCCGAGATATTAGAAACGCTCTGAGAATGCTTAGGAAGATTTTTCCTTATTCTACTCATTACGGTCAAATACCGAATAGAGCATGCCTCCAATATCACCTGGGGCTTTGTCCTGGCATTGAAGAGAATAAGACCCCTTTGAATGAATATAAAACTAATCTTAGATCATTAATTAGCTACATTGAAGGAAATAGAGTTAATTTGCTAGAGAAGCTTGAGAAAAATATGAATAGAGCTGCCAAAAAGAAAGAATTTGAAAAGGCTAGCATATTCAGGAATCAGCTTTATGCACTAAAGAGCCTAGCTAAGCAAAGACTATTTACTGATAGTGAAACCGTAGATATAAGTAAGGATCTTGCCATTAGCGGACTCATGGATATTTTTAGTCTTGAGCAGGTTCCACGACGTATTGAAGGCTATGATATTTCCCATATGCAAGGAACGGATAATGTTGCCAGCATGGTCGTATTTAAAAATGGTATGCCCGAAAAATCTGAATATAGAAAATTTAAATTACGTGTTCCTGGAAATAATGATTTTGCTCATATGGAAGAAGCGATAACTAGGCGACTTAGTCAGAAAAACATCAAAGACTGGGGACTGCCTAACATATTTTTGATCGATGGAGGTCGTGGCCAATTATCTTCCGCAATAAAAGCTAGAGATGAAATGGGGCAAACTGTTCCTATGATAGGACTTGCTAAAAGGGAAGAAGAGATAGTTGTTGATCTCGAGGGCTCAAATCTATCTATTAATTACGAAGCTCTTGAAAAACATCATGCAATTATTCGTAAAAGTGATAAATTTATTAAGATACTTCTTCCAATTAATTCCGATATAGTTAAGTTACTTCAAAGAATAAGAGATGAGAGTCATAGGTTTGCAGTAAGTTACCACACTGTTCTCAAGCGAAAGCGTCAAATAAAGAGTTTAATTGACGATATCCCAGGAATCGGTCCGGTATCCAAGAAGCAGCTTATTAAAAAATTTGGATCGGTAACTGCAATTTTCGCTGCCTCGCATTCCGAAGTCGCTGAGGTGGTTGGTGATAAAAGAGCAGATTTAATAATAAAAGTTAAAGGTAGTAAATAAATATGAAATCAGAAAATAACAGAGACATAACAATTAAGATTGGCGCCATTAACCTAAAATGTGAAACCAAAAGCGACCTATTTTCTCCAAAAGGTTTAGATTCAGGCAGTCGACTTTTAATAGAAGATGTACTGAGCAATTTCCCAAAGTATAAAAATGTTTTAGACTGGGGTTGTGGATGGGGCGCTATTAGTTTGTGTCTTGCAAAAAATAAGCCTGAATCAAAAATACTTGCCATAGACACGGATATTGCAGCTATTTCTATGATAAAAAAGAACTCGACCTTAAATAGCCTATCCAATATTGAAGTAAGTCCAAGTCATGGCTATGAAGATGTACCTGATGACAGAAGGTTTGATTTAATAGTTTCTAACCCACCTACCCATAGAGGAAGAGAAGTTATAGATAACATGATTAAAGATAGTCACAAGTATCTGGCAGAAAATGGCAATTTAATTTTGGTCGTCGAATCAAGATTGAAGCCATGGATTGCGAGGAGTATGAATGAAAGCTTCGGTAACCACAAGATACTATCAAGAAGCGCTAAACACGTAGTCGTTTTTTCGCACAAATCACTTAGCTAAGAAGTTAAGTCAAATTAATGCTATACTAGGGTTTTGATTATGAACAACTCATCTTTTGATAAGGAATTTTTTAAAGGTAATCGGCAAAAGTTAAGAGAGCTATTTCTTGGCACTGCCCCTATAGTTATAACTGCTAATGGACTTGTCCAGAAGAATGCCGATGAAACATTGGAATTCTCTCAAGATAGTAATTTTTGGTATTTAACTGGAATCGATGAACCAAATCTGATTCTCGTGATGGATAAGAATAAGGAATATATTATCGTTCCTGAATACTCAGATATCCATGACTTCTTTGATGGTAAGGTTAGTTACGACACTGTAAAAAATATATCTGGCATAGAAGAATGCTATTCAGATAA
>CAISCV010000160.1 GCA_903883945.1 uncultured Chitinophagaceae bacterium
CCACCAATTAAACAAAAGTGCAGACGCAATACCATACGGGAAAAGCATTCCAAAACTAACAGAATAGAGCCCTAGCCAAAACTTGTGTTTGGGCTTATAATACTTGGTAGTAGTGTAGTGTCTATACTTCTGCCTCATCCAGGCATTCCAAGTACTTTTCGCCTTAGTAAGTGTATGAGATTCGTGCTCAATCACAATAGCAGTATTGCTTTTAGTAGCTACTTTGTTTATAAACAAATCATCATCGCCACTTGGTATCATATTGATGGAGGAAAAGCCTTTATTCTTCATAAAAAGCTCCCTTTTGTAACTTAAGTTTCTACCCACTCCCATATAGGGGATGCCCGCCAATGCATAGGAAAAGTATTGTAAGGCAGAATGAAAGGTTTCGAAACGAATCAGCCTGTTCAGCAATCCTGGTTTCTTATGAAAAGAGCCATAGCCTAGTACTATTTCGATTCCATCCGTATAGGATTGCTGAAAATGCTTCACCCAGTTTTCGCTAGCAGGCACACAATCGGCATCAGTTAATAAGAGGGTTTGGAATCTTGCCGTTTTGATACCCATTGAAAGTGGAAATTTCTTTCCCATTATCAATTTAGCTTCTTGCTTTAGCTCCAGATGCTTTAAGGAAGGAAAGGCTTTGCAAAACTCATCAATAATATACTTGCTATGATCCGTCGAGTTATCATTAACTACAATAATTTCGTGTTTTGGAGGGTATTCCTGTACCAATATACCAGGCAGGTTATCAACCAGATTATCTGCTTCATCTCGCGCGCAGACAATAACAGAAACGGGCTCCTGGTATTTATCTTCCGTTGTAGTAGGCTTAAAAAAAGATAGTCTTCTAAATAGAAAAAGATAAAAAAGTATCTGTATACCCGCAACGGTACAAAAAATGATGAAAACAATGAGTCCCAAAAGGCTTAAATCTAGATTAAAAAGCATCGGACAAAAATAATGTTTCTAGCAAAGCTCCAAAAAACAGTTATCCTAAAACGTGAATAAATGGTAGCATTACAGTAGCCTCTTGATATTATATGTCTTAATTAACTAATTTGCGGCGATTTGATTAACAACTGATATTTGATTATGGAACGAATTAAAATAAACTTACCCGAAAACTTTTCTTTTTCAACGATTATCCCCATCCGAATTTCGGATGTAAACTATGGCGGACATGTGGGCAATGACTCTTTTTTATCTCTAATGCATGAAGCAAGACTCCGATTCCTTCATCAATTTGGTTACAGCGAAATGAGTGTGGAAGGGGTAGGATTGATTATGAGTGATGTAGGAATTGAATACAAAAGAGAACTTGTTTATGGAAACACGGTAAAGATATCGGTAGCAGCAACGGGGTTTGATCGGTTAGGCTTTGATTTGTATTACCTGGTAGAATTGATAGAAGGCGATCAAACCATACTCGCAGGTAAAGCAAAAACAGGTATGATGTGTTTTGATTATGCTACTAAAAAGAAAGCAAGTATTCCTGCGGTTGCTATAGAGAAAATGAGTGATTAGTGGTTAGTGTAAAATAAAAATTTCTGACTAATTAATCAATATTAATTGTAGATTCATTAACTTCCTTCTAACTCATAACCAATAACTAACAACTAACCACTAATAACTAACAACTAATAACTATTCCATATTTTCCAGTTCTCTTCTGCTTGTAATACCAACATTTCATACCCATTTTCTACGGCGGCACCTTGTTCTTTTCCTAGACGAAGAAACTTTGTTTCGGCAGGGTTATACACCAGATCAAACAAATAATGGCGAGGAGTTAGTAGGTGGTAGGGAATATTAGCCGCTTCATCTACTTTGGGAAAAGTACCTAGTGGTGTGGTATTGATGATGATGGTATATTCCTTTAGAATATCCTCATTTATATCTACGTAAGACAACACACTTTTTTCTTTATTGGGTGTTCGGGATACAAAACGATAGTCGATGTATAGCTTGTGCAAAACAAATTCTACAGCGGCGGCTGCTCCGCCGCCACCCAATATCAAAGCTTTTGTGTGGTGCGGTTGAAGCTTTTTAATAAACGACTGTTCAAATCCTACTACGTCTGTATTAAATCCAAAAAGTTTACCGTCCTCAATTCGCACACAGTTGCACGCCCCCATCAACTTTACCTCTTCGGTAACTCCATCTAAAAAAGGCAATATAGACTTCTTGTGAGGAATCGTGATAGCAAATCCTTTAAGGTTAGGATTTGCTTTAATGATATCTTTGATATCATCGATAGATTCAAAAGAAAAGGATTTGAAAACAGTATCCTTAATTCCTTCTTTCTCAAACTTTGCATTGAAATATCTTTCAGAAAAAGAGTGTGCAAGCGGAAAACCAATGAGTGCATATAAACGCTTCTCCTCTGCTATTGGGGTTTCATCCATAGTAGTTAATGATTATCCAGCTATTTAGATAAATATAAATGAAAGGTATCACCACGAAGACCAATACGCATACTCTCCAAAGGAATTACTTCGTTGGGTGCTATGTTGCCCAAGTTCACATTACAACCAATCAACTCCAAAAAGTATAGTTGTTGCGCTTTTTGAGGCGCTTCCCAAAGTATTTTTTCTTCTGGAATCTGAGTTAATATTTCTTGTACCAAACCTTCACGCACCTCGCCACTGCCTCTGTAAATACCTACATTACCGGCCTCTCTCGCTTCGGCAATTACATAAGTAGAACCTGCTTCCAACTCGGCACGCATCAATTCAATCCATTTATAGGGAGGAATAATGTGTAAGGCATCCTTACTACCTACTTCACTTAATACCGTAAAGTGCTTGGTTAACTTTTCGATATAGCCACACTTTTCGGCATGGGGAATCGTGATACTGCCATCACTTACTTCTACATGGGTAATGCCATAGTCTTTGCAAACAGCAATAAAATCCTGAAATTGGTTGCGTATCAAAAATGCTTCGAAAAGCGTACCTCCAAAGTAAATAGGTACATCATAGCTTTGGTACGCTTGTATTTTTTCACGAAGATTGGGCGTAACAAAAGAAGTCCCAAAGCCCAGTTTTATTATGTCAACGTGCGGCCCACCTACACTCATAAAATCGTGCACTTCCCTAATGCTAAGCCCCTTGTCCATCACCATTGTCACTCCATTCTGTCTAGGCTGTACTGTACGTTCGGGTATCTGTGTAAGATTAAAATTCATACTTGAGGAGTTATTTTGAAGTCGGACAAATGTAAGGATAAGTAATCTTAGTAATAAAAGGCTTAGATTTTACTTCATAATTTTAACACCTAATGAGGTTCGCAGCAACTAAATGATGGAGGCTAACAGGTGTGTATAAATGAAGTAAATAGTTATTGATATTTGATAGGCAACTAATAAAATGAATAGATTACATAAAAAATAACAATATAATCAATCACCAAACCAATACTTTTACACTCACAAATTACAATCTATAATGAGCACTACCGCACCCGTTTTATTCAATCAAACAAAGCCTGCCCTCATAAGAATATGGCATTGGTTGGCATTTCTTTTCTTCGCAGCATCTGTTACCACCGTCATTTTGAATGCAACTTTATTCAAAACTAAAAAGAATATTGAGATGGTACAGGTGAAGGTAAAAGAAAAAGGAGGAAACATTACCCTCGACCAAGCAAAGAATGTGGCACACGAATACAGTGACAAATTATGGAACGTACACAAATTCATTGGCTTTGGCTTGGTATTTTTAATGGTTTGGCGAATAATAGCCGAATTTATTATTACAAGAGACAAAAAATGGGCGTCACGAATAAAGGTTGCAAATAGTTTACCGGATGACACTTACGACAAAAGTCATTATATAATGGTGCAGTACAGCTACCTTATATTTTATGTACTCTTTTTTATTATGGCGAGTACGGGACTAGTACTTGCATTTGAGGATGTAGAAGCCCTGAAATCTTTTCATAAACTAGCCAAAGACATACACAATCTTACCCAGTGGGGGTTATACGGTTTTATGACGTTTCATATTGCCGGCGTATTATTGGCAGAATTGGGGGAACAAAATGGAATTGTTTCGGCTATGATTAATGGAAAAAAGTAACACATCTATGCAAACTTATAAAAGTAGATAGTGGCTTTGCCAAGAATCGAACTTGGATCTGGAGCTTCGGAAACTCTTATACTATCCATTGTACTACAAAGCCATGACTGCAAATGTATAAGAAACAGCAATTGCTTTTACACAACTAAAAGAAGTAGTTCTAAAACAATATAAAGCGAGAAGCAAATAAACGTTTCTTTACAGATGCGAATATTTCGCTCAAGGCAGCCGGCAAGAAAATTAACGTAGGCACACTATTTAGAATTTTAAGATCCTCCCTCAGACTAGATTCATTATCCAAGAATCTGAATATCGTTTTTGGTTTCTGTTTAGAAAACAATTGATAGAAAATATCTTTCCCACTCATTTTTTCATTTACCAGTACATTCAACAAGGTGGCATCATATAGATCAAAAAAGTAATCAGAAAACTTTTTCTTTATAATGGGAGCCTTTTCTTTTACTAACGCCTGTGTAAGGGCATACGTCTTCTTTTGAATAAATTGAAAGGTAAAACCACTAGATGCCTTGGTCCATCCTCCCGCAGTACCTATATTTATAACATTGCCTTCATTCGATTGAAACCGGTGATTGGTCATTGGAATAATGCCATATTCATTTTCGACAATAGTAAACGCTTCCAAGTTCCAATATTGCTTCAAATAATCTTTTAGTAACGTATCATACGCAGTTTTATCAAGCAATGTTTCATTAAAAAAAGTATATTCAACCAATGCTTTTGTAGTTGAAGTTGGCAGTACATACACAAAAGTGGCACCTTGTTCCTGACCCACTCTAAAATCCATGAAAGTTGCTTCATTAGGATTAAAAATGGGTTGCTTCGTTTCTATAACCCAACCCTTAAAGTGTTGTAAAAATTTGTAGCAATTATCTTGTTCAAATGCCTTTTTATTTTTTTCAAAAATTACACTATTAAAAATGTACTGTGCTGTGTATTTAACCCCATCGGCTACTACAAAAGCCAACCCATTTTCGTTAACTGCATTAGTAACTGTAGCTGTCTTCCAGGTTACTTTTGTTCTTTTCTGTGTAACATTACGAGCATAATCATACAAGTCGATACTTCTAATCATTTTGTACTTGTAGGGAGCAATGTTTAGGGGTATTGTTTTTTTGTCGGAATGAAATACTAAACTTGTCCATTGATGGTACACCAGATTTTCCAAAAAACCACTTGTTTCTTCCCAATAACACCAAGTGCGATCGTTTTCAGATTTATTTACCGAATCAATCAATAAAATTTTCTTTCCCTGCAACTCGGGTTCTTGCAGAATATGTAGTAGTAAACTTATGCCTGCACAACCTACCCCAGAAAAGATGTAGTCGTATTCGCTTCTTGTGAATGAGGGTTGCATATTTGTTATAAGCACTAAGCCTACCAGCAGTTTAGGTAGTAAAAATAGGAGGTATGTTTTTGATTTAGAAAAATAATAAGGTGATATAAATGAAATTTAATACTTATTTAAGGTTCTCAAAATTCGTGGGCTAGACAATGTGCTTCTTTAATTGTTCGTCGCGTTTTACTTTCTCCCAATACTTTTTTGCTACTAAAAGCATCCCAAAACTCTCTCCTTCTTCTTTATTAATATGCTTGTGATGCATCTTGTGCGCCCACCTTATTACTTTAATATAACGAATATTGCTTCGAGAGAACCACTTAAATCGTTGGTGAATAATTACTTCATGCACTATAAAATAAGCCGCACCATACATAGCAATACCCGCACCAATACTAACTGAAACATAGTTTTGATGCATACTTCCCAACATAATACACAACCAACTAGGGATGGCAAATATGAGAAAGAAAGCATCGTTCTTTTCAAAAAAGCCTTTCCCTTTCTGATGATGGTCTTCATGGAGATACCACAAAAAGCCATGCATCACATACCTATGGGTAAGCCAGGTAATGCCTTCCATCAAACCAAAAACTAAAAGAGTAATTAAGATATAATACATCAGGGAAGATAAATTTGTAGTGTAATAAAAAAAAGCATTTGGATTATTAACAGGTGTATGGCAAATTGGTTGTCCTTGTCAAAATCCAATTTCTTAAATAGCATAGCCAATTGCCCACTGATAGCAAACCAACAAATGTAATTAAACCAAGGGATTGCCACATCTTTCCAATGCCAGAAGCCAAGTTTAGTAGCAACAGGTTCAATGTTATAGTCAAAGATAGTTGCGAGCATGCCACCATCAAATACAAACGCAATGGTTAATACCCAAGGCTTTATCCGAACGCCTATATGCTCATATTTATCCTCAGTCCAGTTACTGATTTTGGTTAGCAATACGCCGCAACTGAAAGTAACCAAAAACCAATTAATACCTATTAAGTAAGGTACTCCATTTAGTTTCGCGCCCAAGACTGTTCCATATTGATAGCTTCCAAATAGCCTACCAGTGTTTACCCCAATCATCTCTGTACCCATGCCTGCCAGAAAAGAAATAGCAAAAAACAAAAAGAAGTTAATGCTTTTGTTTGGTTGCATCCAAAACAAAAGAACCGTCATCAACAACAAATTAAGTGGCGTATTGGCAATAAACCAATCTTTGTAGGGGCTATACAAAATACCAATTGCACCACATAAATGAAATAAAAGGGCGATAAAGATGGCTATATTTTTCTTCGTAAATAATTCTTCTGGCACTTTCTGTTAAGGATTAAATGATTAATTAAAGCAAATATGCTGTCTTTTGTCAAATTAAACCAATAGGAATTATCATTTATATCTAATTCTTAATTGATTATTTCATAATCTTCTCTCACAATCTCACTCATTATCTTAGCACTCTGCAGGCATAAGGGTATTCCACCACCAGGATGTACGCTTCCACCTACAAAATACAATCCTTTCATTTTATTTGTAAAATTGGGATGTCGTAGAAAAGCGGCCATCTTACCATTAGAGCTAGTACCATACAACGATCCCATATAGCTAGCTGTTTTACTTTCAATTGTTACGGGTGTTAATACCTCTTCTACTTCAATTAATGGTTCGATATCAATTTTTAATATTAAATTCAGTTTTCGAATGATTATTTCTCGGTACCTCTCCCGAAATGCCTTCCAATCCTGTCCTGTATTGGCGGGCGCATTAACCATTACAAACCAATTCTCTTTCCCTAATGGTGCATGTACCCCAGGCTCACATTTACTAGTGATGTTGATATACACTGTAGGATCCTCGTAAAGCTTTTTTGTGGTAAATAAACTATTGAATTCCGCTTTGTAATCCTTTGCAAAAAATATATTATGTAATTCCAACTGGGGAAAAGAATAATTAATCCCCCAATAAAATATAAAGGCGCTGCTACTCCTCTCCTGTTTCAAAATCTTTTTCGCAACCTCTTCTTGTTGCAACAATTTTTTGTAAGTAAAATATATATCCATATTACTTACAACCACATCGGCAAGGTAAGTAAGTCCATTCACAACAATCCCTTTTGCTTCCTTATTTTCAGTAATTATTTGCGTAACAAGGCTATCGGTATAAAACTTAACCTTTTTTTTCATTGCTAACTTATATAAAGCATTCGTAATAGAAATCATTCCTCCTGAAGGATAAAAGGCACCTATATTATTGTCTAGATGCGGTATTAAACTTAGCATCCCTGGCGCTTGGTAAGGATTACTCCCATTGAAAGTTGCATATCTATCGAATATCTGAACCGTTTTTAGTTTGCTAAAAGAAGCTTGGTTTAAATCATGCAACGTCTTAAAAAGAAACGCTGCCTTCACTGTCTTTAGTGCCTGTTTAATAGGAGCTTTAATTAATGTGGATCTTTTATGTAAAGAATAATTGAGAAATATTTCCCCAATATCATTGTATGTATTAGCAGATTGTTCTAGATAGGCTTTCAAATTTTGACCTTCTTCTCCAACATTATTCTCTAGCTCACTAGCAAATTTCTCAATGTCTGTGTAGGCATTTACAACAGTACCATCATCAAAAAAATATTTACATGAAATTGGTTGGGCTGTGTAGGTAAAATAAGCTTCTATTGGTTCATTTGCAATTTCAAAAAGTTCTTCAATGTTTTCTGGCTGTGTCAACAAACTCGGTCCAGCATCAAAAAGATAGTCTCCTACAACTAGCTGTGCCAATTTACCGCCCACATATCTATTCTTCTCAAATACTTCTACTTCAAATCCCATTACAGCAAGCCTGATAGCACTTGCTAGTGCCCCAATTCCTGCCCCTATTATGATAGCCCGTTTTTTTTTAGACATGTATTTGATTGATAAAAATAAGAGAAAAAATTTTCGTAGTTTTTTTTATTACTTCGCATTTCTATTACACTTTGCGCGGTCTTTTGTTTTACAACACAAATAGCTAAATCTTTTTTAAACTGTATGCAAAGAAATTACTTCTTTGATATTTCTTTCAAAGTTACCAACACAAAATAAAACATTATACTAGCTAGCAGAATAAAGAGTTGTTTACAAATAAGGTCATCATTTAATTAAAGCAACCCAATGGTCGGCGATTTTTTAAGTAAAAGGTTATTCCATTGAAAACACATTCGGTGCCTTTGAAGATACATTCGGTACCAATTAAGGCAC
>CAISCV010000161.1 GCA_903883945.1 uncultured Chitinophagaceae bacterium
GTATTGGATACGGAGAATTTTGCGTAGTTGTGTTTTTCGTATTGTTTCCAGTTGGAAGAATTATAAGCTGTGGTACTGGTAAATTTTTGAATAGCATATTTAAGGCTATCATTGTGAATAATAAACTGTCCTTTTCTGTAGTTATGATTGGGTTGAAATACCACTTGTGCAGGATCGGTTGGTGGAATGGCACTACCAAAACAGGTAGGCCAATCAGGACAGCCCATACCACTTTGGGTGGTTCGAACAACACTCCCCGCAATGATAACCAAGAAAATGGTGATTAAAACCACCCATATATAGCCTATAAATGCCTTGGAAACAATCATTGTTTTTCTTTTTGATAAGGGGGTAAAGGTAATATAGTCAAGTGAATCATTCCTTTTTTAATGTGAGGTAATTTGAAAGACGCTAGTACTACATTTATAGCTAATGGACTCACCTTGAAGTCTAACGCATGTTTAGCACGTCATAGTTCTTATTTTCGCCCTCGCCTTTGTGGCTAAAACAAATAATATGGCAGGCATCTATATTCATATTCCCTTTTGCAGGAAGGCCTGCCACTATTGCAATTTCCACTTTTCTACTACCCATAGCTTACTTCCAAATATGGTAGAAAGTATGGTAACCGAAATAAGGCTACGAAAAGAATATCTTTCAGAACCTGTTACAACTATCTATTTTGGAGGTGGAACACCAAGTATTTGCAGTAATGAGCAACTGAGCAACTTGATTGATGAAATTAAATCCGCCTTTACGCTTTCATCACAACTTGAGATGACGCTTGAAGCTAATCCGGATGATATAACTGTCGATAAATTATTGCATTGGAAAACATTGGGTTTTAATCGCCTGAGTATTGGTGTACAGTCCTTTGCAGAAGCCGATTTGCAATGGATGAATCGGGCACACACTGCTACACAGGCTACTTCCGCAATACTATTGGCAAAGGAAAATGGATTTGAGAATATCAGCATCGACCTTATTTATGGCACGCCCACTTTGTCGGATCAACAATGGGAATATAATGTGCAGACTGCCATTAATTTGCAAGTACCTCACCTTAGTTGTTATGCCCTAACGGTGGAATCGAAGACGGCATTGGACATGATGATTGAACGAAAAAAGGTGGAAGCGCCCGACCCGGAGAAGCAAGCCCGTCATTTTGAGTTATTAATGGAGTGGATGGAAGCTGGGGGTTATGAACACTATGAAATAAGCAACTTTTCGAAGCCCGGTATGCGCAGCCAACACAATAGCAGCTATTGGCAAGGGGAACATTATATTGGTTTGGGACCTGCGGCACACTCATTTAACGGGCATAGTCGCCAATGGAACATTGCTAATAATGCTTTGTATATAAAAGCGATTACAGAGGGAACTATTCCTTTTGAAATGGAAACACTTACGCCTACTCAAGCTTTAAACGAATACATTATGACGAGCCTTAGAACTAGTGAGGGCTTATCTTTTGAAAAGGTGAAGCATATATGGGATGAAGAAAAAGCAGTAGAAATCAGGAAAAACGCAACTATCTATATTCTTCAAGAAAATGCATTTATCAATAACGATCATTTGCAACTAAGCCGAAAAGGGAAACTTCTAGCGGATGGTATTGCCGCCGATTTGTTTTTTTAGTTGCTTAAACAAAAGTGTAGAGATTAACCACAAAGCACACAAGGAATTTGCACAAAGGACACTATGATAAACAAAGAAGACCTTGTGATCCTTGTGAAAACCCTAGTGGTCCTTGTAGTTAAACCTTTTATAAAAAGGAAAATTTATCTCCATCAAACAAACCCTTATCACTTAGTTTAAGGTGTGGGATCACCAGCAGAGCCATAAAGCTTAGCGTCATAAAAGGGGCTGCAAGTGTACTACCTAACTCTTCTTTTACAAAAGCATCAATAGCGGTATAGGTTTTTGCAACTTCATAGCCATCCCCGGTACTCATCAAACCGGCAACGGGTAATCCAAGCACCCATTGTTTGTTATAAGACACTGCACTCACCCCACCTCTTTGTTTTATAACCAGGTTTATGGCAGCTGCCAAGCTTGCATCATCCACACCAACGGCAACTATATTATGACTGTCATGTGCCACCGACGAAGCAATAGCCCCTTGTTTTAAATTGAAGTTTTTAATAAACGCTTTTGCTACAGGAGCCTTGTGATACCTGTTTACCACTACCATCTTCAACACATCTGTATTCGTATTGCTTATCAATTTATCACCATCTACCGTTTTCTCTAGCAGTAGTTTATTCGTAATTAATTGTCCCTCTAATGCCTCTATAACAGGAATCCTACCTTCCTCCAAAGGATAATCATTTACGGATACCTCTAACTGAGAAACGATTATTTCATCGCAATCAAATTGATTAATGGGGGTACATTCCTTTGTTTTAATAAATGAAATGCCTTCCGATGCTACCAGTTCTCCATTTATATAGGTACTTTTTATATTAAAATCAACCAAGTCATCGGCAATAATAAAATCGGCCATATCTCCCACTTTCAGTAAGCCTATATCTAGTTTGTAATGTTCTACCGGATTTACACAAGCCGCCTGCAATACCTTAAAAACATCTACCCCTTTTGCTACAGCCCTAGCACAAAGCTGGTTTATATGACCGAGTACCAAACTATCGGGGTGTTTATCATCACTGCAAAACAATATTCGTTCGGGATAGTCATGCAATAGTTCAATCAGTGCCTCAAAGTTCTTTGCAGCACTACCTTCCCGAATAATTATCTTCATTCCATAGCCTAGTTTATCCAATGCTTCTTCTTTCGTAAAACATTCGTGATCGGTGCTGATGCCTGCATCAATATATTGTTTTGCAGCTTCGCCACGTAGCCCCGGAGCATGACCATCTATTGGTTTACCCAATGCGTGGGCAGCGGCAATCTTTTTCATTACCTCCTCATCCTTATACAAAACACCTGGGAAATTCATCATTTCGCTCAGGTATTTTATCTCGGGCTTCTCTAGCAGTTGTTGTACCTGCGTGCTATCCAATGCAGCACCTGCAGTTTCGAACGTAGTGGCAGGCACACAACTAGGCGCCCCAAAGTTGAACTTGAAGTTAACTTCTTTCCCATTCTCAATCATAAATTCTACGCCTTCCATACCACACACATTGGCTATTTCGTGTGGATCGCTCACCGTTCCCACAGTACCATGGGTAACAGCAATCTTGGCAAACTCAGTTGGCACTAGCATACTGCTTTCAATATGCACATGACTATCAATAAAACCAGGGAGGATGTAGTTATTAGTTGATAATTGATAATTGATAATTAAATCGCTCCCCATTATCGGGTTGATGGACTCTATCTTCCCCTCTACTACAACTATCTCAGCCAGATAAATTTCCTTTTTGAATATATCTACCAGATTTCCTTTAATACTAAATGAATTTGTTGCCATAATAATTACGAAAATAAGGAAGATGTTTAAAGAACAGCTAAGAGATATGAAATAGAATAAATGATATTGTACTTGTTTTTGCAAAATAGCTATTATGCATACTTTGCTTATAGCAAGCAAACACTAAATATTTATTAAAGACGTAAAGAATCCCTCATTTAAACTGTCAATTACTTTTTAATTTAAGCAGCATCTAGCTTAATTTACAGAGAGAATTGAATTATATACACACAATTGCCTAGTTGCATAAAAGACGTAAATGTTGAGGATGTTCTGAACGCATTGTAAATGAAGGCGCAAACAAAAAGCGGTCACTACTTGAAAGTAATGACCGCTTTTGATATTGAAAAAAGGTAATTGTTTATCTATTCATACTAGCTAGAAACTCTTCATTGCTTTTGGTACCTCTCATACGTTTCAACAATTCATTCATTGCTTCTTCGGTATTCATATCATTCAAAAATAGACGAAGTATATTCATACGGGAGAGTACATCTCTGTCTAACAACAAATCGTCGCGTCGTGTACTAGAACCAACTAAGTCGATAGCAGGGAAAATACGGCGGTTAGCCAAACGTCTATCCAACACCAATTCCATATTGCCGGTACCCTTAAATTCTTCGAAGATTACCTCATCCATCTTACTACCTGTTTCTATCAAAGCAGTTGCGAGGATGGTGAGCGAACCACCGAGCTCTATCTTTCTGGCAGCACCAAAAAATTGCTTAGGCTTGTGCAAGGCACTCGCTTCCACACCACCGCTCAACACCTTTCCACTAGAAGGAGAGGTCGTATTGTAAGCCCTAGCCAAACGGGTAATGCTATCTAATAATATAACCACATCGTGCCCACATTCTACCAGCCTCTTTGCTTTTTGCAACGCCATAGCAGACACTTTTACGTGTTTTTCAGCTGGCTCATCAAAGGTGCTAGCTATCACTTCTGCATTAACGCTACGCTCCATATCGGTTACTTCCTCTGGTCTTTCATCAATCAAAACCACCATCAGATAACACTCGGGGTGATTGGCTGCAATGGCATTTGCCACCTCTTTCAACAACATGGTTTTACCCACTTTTGGTTGAGCCACAATCAAACCACGCTGCCCTTTACCAATAGGCGTAAATAAGTCTATGATACGGGTGCTATAGTTGCTAGGTGTCGTAAAAAGATTCAACTTCTCATGAGGGAACAGAGGGGTAAGGTAGTCGAAAGGTACCCGATCTCTTACTTCTTCTGGCTTTTTGCCATTGATACCATCCACTTTTAAAAGTGCAAAATACTTTTCGCCTTCTTTTGGCGGACGAACCGTACCCACTACAGTGTCGCCGGTTTTTAGCCCAAAGAGTTTAATCTGACTAGGAGAAACGTACACATCATCGGGTGAGCTGAGGTAGTTGTAATCGGAAGAACGTAGGAAGCCATAGCCATCTACCATCATTTCCAAAACACCTTCAGCAGTGATGATACCATCAAATTCTATATTAAAAACAGGTTCTCTTCTATTGGGTCTTACCGTTCTTTCGGTATGTTCTACAGGAGCCTTGAAAATATTTTCATCAGCTTGCTCGGTTTCTACCTCTGGTTCATTTTCATCTTCCTCTTCTTCATCATCGCCTTCTTCTTCCCCAATTTCTTTATTTATTTCGGGAAGAGAAAACTTAGGCATCTCAATTTGATTGCTTAAGTGTTCAGTTGCTTGCAACAACATTTCGGCAAGACTCATCTGGGCTGCGTCTATCCCTTCACCTAGTTCCAGATCGGAGTAATCATATTCTTCTTCCTCAACTTCTTTTTCCTTAGGCGTTTCTTTCTTTGCGTTTTCCTTAACAGGCTCTTTTGCTGTTTCATCTATAGCAGCAACCACTTCTGCAGGCTTTGCATTGAGTGGCTTGCGCTTACGTTTGCTGAGCGTTTTTTCTGAAGACGTTTCTGAAACAATCGGTTTCTCAGCTACTGGAAACTCTAATTGAACTACAGGCACAGGAGGTGGCGTTGTAGAAGGAGCAGGCTCTTTTATTTCAGCTTCTTCCGTCACATTGCTTGTAGCAGTTTTTATGGTAATGGGCTTACGTGTCCTAAGTTTACGGGGTGCTTCTTCTATTTTCTCAGCGACTTCAACAGGCTGTGCATCAACAATTTTGTAAATCAAGGCTTTCTTCGAAAGCTTCTTTACATTGGTTAGTTGTAGTTTTTCAGCTATTACCAAGAGTTCGGGTAATAGCAAATCATTCAATTGAGCGATGTCGTACATAAGTATGTGTTAATTAAAAAGCCTTTAATAGGGTATTTGGTACGTGAATACAGTATAATAGTATTAAAGTTAAATTGAAATAAATCTAATAAATTGAAAATTTGGAAGGAGAGAAACTGTTAGGCTAGCTAGATTACTAAACAATGTTCAGTTTGATTCCGGTGCAATGTTACAGCAAAATATTTAATACAAAGAAATTATACTATGAATTTTTTTATTTTGGCTTTATACAAACAATAAGAATGATTATAAGTTGGATAACGTTACTCAGAAAATTGTAAGAGATTAGATTATTTGGATATGTTTTACTAAAAACAATCCCACTAAACAGATTTGGGTTCAAACCTTATTTAGTGGGAGCAATAAATGTATTTGGAGTTTTACTTTTTTTATTAGTTCATTTTACACACCAACACTTTAAAGTTTGAACCATCATTGTAGCTCAGATAAATCTTATGTGTAGCCTTATCCAAGGCCAAAGTCTTTGCCTTGGTTTGTGTTTTAAGTGTTTGTACAACCGAGTATTTATCAGCAGTTTCTTGTTTGATGATAGTAGTAGTTGCATCACCATTAGAAACGAAGATTAATTTGTTAGCTGCATCAAAGACAACAGCATCAACCCCGCCACCAATAGGAACGGTAGCAACTATATTTCCATTGGTAACATTAGTAACAGTCATCCCTTTATTTTCTCTACATACAGAAAAGGTTCTTTGGTTTGCAGCATCAAAAGCAATACCTGTAGGGCCGCCACAAGGAGATAAAGGGTAGGTAGCTATCACCTTCAAATTTTTACTATCAATTACATCCAAGCTGCTTTTATCTTCTAGGTTATTATAAATTTTACCTTTACCATCTGCAACAGCAAACTCTGGTCCACCGCCTAGTTCAACTGTACCAATTTCTTTTAAAGAA
>CAISCV010000162.1 GCA_903883945.1 uncultured Chitinophagaceae bacterium
AGCGGCAATGCTCAAAAGCAAACTGTTGCCCAACAACTACCTACGGATAGTCTTCGTTTAATTCCACTACGGCTCATTTCCGAAGATTACTACAGCAAAAACCTTGGGTTTATGTGTAAAAGGGAGATTCAATTAGAGAAAACCACCAGAATACCTTTACGGATACGCCTTGGCAGTCTGGAATACGTTGACAAACTGGAAGGAAAGGGTTCTATCAGAAACTAAATAAACACATCTACAAATAATGGAAAGAATAGATAAACTACATGAGTTCTTAAAGGTTACACCTAAAGATAATTTTTTGAGGCACGCTCTTGCTTTAGAATATATCAAAATAGAAAGGAATGAAGAAGCAAAGACGCTGTTTGAAGAGATACTTGCCGATAGTCCCGACTACATAGGTTCCTACTATCATCTTGCCAAGTTACTAGAAAAAATGGAACAACCCAACCTTGCCATCAAATGGTATGAACAAGGAATGGAAGCTGCCAAGAAAGCGAAAGATAACCATGCCTATAACGAGTTGCAAGCTGCGTATGAAGACCTTATTTATTAGATATTAGATGATAGATAGTAGATAGTAGTAGCTCAATTATTATCTACTATCTAATAACTACTATCCCATGCTTATTCAAGTCTCTTCATTATGATCTCGTCTATCTTTTTAAAGAGGTGGTAAGGCTTATAGGTGCGCCACTCGGGAATATCCATGAGCTCGATATAGTAATGAAGCTTACGTTTACGGAAGTCGTACTGACTTTGTTCGGGCATATTGATAGAAACTATCCAGCCGTTGTCGTCTGTTACGTTTTCGAACCATTCTTCATAATAATCCTTATCCCCACTATGAAAGTTCAGGATGTTTTCGGTGATCAAAATGAACTTAGTAATCTGGTGATGGGCAAGCTTATCTATTACTTCCCTTTTTAGTTCCATGATGTCGTTTTCTATGGCGTCATTCCATTCGCCAATCATTTCTATGATGGCAAAGTGCAACTCATAATCCACATAAATAATCTTCAGATAGAGGGTATTACTGCCAAAGTCTTCCCATTGCGGATGGATATAATAGTTGTAGACGGTGGTAGAAAACTCAAACTCGCTATGTACTACGCCAAAAAATGGAGAACGCTTATCTTCCTCCGCATTGTACATATACCGCCAATTAAAATAGGGTTCAATCAGGTGCATAGCGCTAAACCATTGTTCATTTTCTAAAGTAAAAACCTAGTTACCGGTTACAAGTTACCAGATACAGGCAATGTGCAACTTTAAATTTGTATATTCTAATCTACATTTTGTAACTTTTACCTCGATACTAGTAACTTGCAACCAGTAACCTGTAACCTGTATCCTAAATCCTGCATCCAAAAGCTATTCCTTATGGTACTCAATCAACCCATCCATAGGGCTTTGCATAATGGTACCCAATTCGAGTTCGTAGGTATGACAAAGCTCTTGCAACACATCCTTAAAACCAAAGGCAATGCTGCCAGTGAAGTTGATGGGTAGCTTCCACGTTTCTTCATACTTGTATAAATGGTTAAAGTAGAAATCGTTCAGACCATCTTCTATAATGTTTTCTATCATATAATGCCCTCTGTTCTCCGCAAGGAAAATAGCATAGCTTGCAAGGTATCTGTTTGCCAGGGGCTTTTTGTATACGCTGTTTAAAATCTCATCTTTGGTAACATTAAACTGCTTGTTAAAACGATACATCAGGTCTTCATCGAAGGTATTATAGAGATAATATTGAATGACTTTCTTGCCCAGGTAAGAACCACTTCCTTCATCTCCCAGAATATACCCTAAGCCCGGACTGTTTTTTACAATCTTCTTGCCATTATAATAGCATGAGTTGGCACCCGTCCCTAATATGCATGCTATTCCCTTTTCCCTTCCACACAATGCCCTTGCAGCCCCCAACAGGTCGTCTTCCAACATTATTTCTACACCAGAAAACACTTCTTTCAAAGCTAACCGAACTACCTTTTCGTTGGTAGGATTGGTGAGTCCTGTTCCATAAAAAAACAGATCCTCTACCTCTACATTTTTCAGTTCGGGAAGTAGTTCATTTTCTAGAATCGCCACAATATCTTCTCGTTTCACAAAATAAGGGCTGATACCTTGGGTATTAATAATTTTCTTTTTGCCATTAGACAGCAGACCCCATTCGCACTTGGTAGAACCACTATCTGCAATTAACTGTACTGCCATAAGTCCTTAGTTTTTTATTAGTCCATTTACTTCTGTTAGCAAAACCGGTAAATCCTTCATAATTATTTTCCAAATGATGGTGTTATTTACATTGTCATAAGCATGAATTATCTGTTTCCTCAGGCTCACGATGACCTTTGCATAAGAAAGGGGTATCGATGGGTTCAATTTCAGTAGATTATTCATTGCTTCTCCCACAATTTCCAACTCTCTTTCTACTGCCCTTCTCTTTGTTTTATTGGCTAAATAGGCCGTAAAATCCCTTTTATATTCCAAATGTATATCAATAGATTCAATGGCAACCTTTATATCCGTAAGCAACTTAAGTTCGGGAATAGTCATAGCAACTGAATTTTCTGACTATCTATCTGCTGTATCAGATAAGGGTTCGACAACGTTTCTTCGGCAACTAAATCTACTTTCTTCTTTAACAAAGCTTGTAAAGCATCCTGCATTTCGAAATAATTGTTGGCATAAGACACATAATCCATATCCGAAGGAAACTTAAACAGGAAATCTACATCACTTTGTTCATTGGTCGTTCCTTTTGCAGCACTTCCAAACAGATAAGCACGTTCAGCCCCATGATTTATAAAAATCTTTTTTATTGCAGGTAAATGCTGTTCTATAATCCTGTCCATGTTGCTCAATTAATGTGCTATTATGTGCTAAAGATAGTTTTATTCATGAAATAGCAGGTACAAATATCTTTATGTAACAATATTACGACACCATTTCTAAACTAGAGTATGCTTATAAAAGTATTTCTTTTAGATTACCTCCTTGATAATACCTTTTATCCAAGACCCTAAATACTGCATTTGCTTAAACTTTAGTGATAAAAGCTATAACTTATGCGACAAAAGCTTGAACTTTAGCGACAAAAGCTTAAACTTACGTGACAAAAGCTTGAACTTATGCGACATCCGAGACCTCGGATGCGACAAACGTGACCTAGGATGTAACAAACGAGACCTCGGAAACGGCTACTGAGACCTCGGTTACCACAAAAGTTATCCCTAAAACGCCCAAATGAGCTACTACTATCCCTATTGCCAATGCGGGATTACAGATATATTTGCCGACTTTAACAAAGGTTAGAACAAGCACACTTATGGCTAATAAAAAATTACAGGTCTGGTTGCCCCTTCTTTTATCGGCGCTGATGGTTGTTGGGATGATTATTGGCTATCAACTGCACGACAAAACCAATAGTGCCATCTTTATGGGCAGCGGCAAAAAGAATTCGGTG
>CAISCV010000163.1 GCA_903883945.1 uncultured Chitinophagaceae bacterium
GGAAAACACAAAAATTATCATAAAACATGGTTGATAATTGCTGCTATTGTCAATCTAAAAGAAACCACCTACAACTTGAGATATGCAACACCCTAATTTATTTTGGAAAGAGGTCTATTGATGAACGAAACAAAATCCCTTGTTTCATTTAGCAAAGCTGAGGGCTAATACGGGCCCTGTAATCAAGGCACTTCCGTTATCAACTCTAATTGCCGTATACGGCATATTCGGCGCAAATAGCCCGCTAAAAATTGCAGTACATTTGTATTATAAAGGAATGGAGAAAGACTAGGAAAGGCATAGTAAAGGCATCAGATGCATAAAATCATTAGAGAACATGGAAAGATTATGTATTTACCCAAAAGATATACAAATCGTCACAGGTAAAAGTGAGCGCTATGGGCGTTATCTTATTTGTTTAATTAGAAAGAAGTTTGCTAAAGAGCCGCATGAATTGGTTTCTGTAGAGGAATTCTGTTTGTATACAGGTCTAAATGAAGCAAAAGTCATGAAGTCTATCAGGGCATAATGAGGCATTTCGCAAATGTTTACCCTATGTTTACCCCGAAAAAGAAAAAGCGTTGTAATCTATTGATTATCAACGCTTTTATTTTGTATTAAGTGATCCCGTTGGGACTCGAACCCAAGACCCCATCATTAAAAGTGATGTGCTCTACCAACTGAGCTACGAGATCTTCACCCTTTATTAACTTCAAAAGTGACCCTTTCTCGTTTTGGGAGTGCAAAAATAGGGGAATGAACATTACTGACAAATTTTTATTTTCACAAGTGCCTACTTTTTATTTTCAAGGCTTATTTTCTTACGTTGTACACCTACATTTGCAGCATCATTATACATTATATATGTCCTTCTTCAAGAATAAAGTCGTAGTAATAACAGGTGGCAGCGATGGGATTGGCAAAGCCTTGGTAGATGCTTTTTTAATGCAAGGCGCCAGAGTAGCCACCTGCGGTAGAAGTTACGACAAACTCTACCAGATTCAATCTACTTATGCGGGCAAGCCTTTGCTGATACATACAGCCGATGTGAGTAAACAACAGGACTGCGAAAGCTTTATTAATGTGGTACTCAAAAGTTTTGGGCAGATAGATATCCTTATTAACAATGCCGGCATCTCTATGCGTGCTTTATTTCAGGATGTGGAACTAGATGCTTTACGTAAAGTAATGGATGTAAACTTCTGGGGAGGTGTATACTGTACCAAATTTGCACTGCCGAGCATCATGGCTAATAAGGGATCTATTGTTGGCATCTCTTCGGTCGCCGGATTCAGGGGATTGCCTGGTCGTAGCGGCTATTCTGCCAGCAAATTTGCCTTGAATGGCTGGATGGAGTCTTTAAGAACCGAGCTTCTGGACAGTGGCGTCAACGTTCTGTGGGTTAGCCCCGGTTTTACAGAGTCCAACATACGAAATGCAGCTTTAGACAGCAAAGGGAAAGCTTTGGGTGAAACAACCATGGACGAGAAGTCTATGATGTCTAGCACCGAATGTGCGCAACACATTATGAATGCTATTGAAAAAAGAAAACGTAACATCGTATTGACCTTTACAGGAAAAGAAACGGTGTTTATGAATAAATTTTTCCCTTCCCTAGCAGACAAACTTGTTAGAAACTTCTTTTACAAGAAAGGAGAATTAGTAAAGTAATTAATAGGCTTCAACCCTTTACATGGCAATCATAACGCTTTCAACAGATGTAGGGCAGCAAGACTTTCTTGTTGGTGCTATCAAGGGGCAACTATTATCGCAGGATGAAAAGCATACCATTGCCGACATCACGCATTACCTCTCCAACACCAACTATCCACAAGCAGCTTATATCTGTTCAAACGCCTTTAAGTATTATCCTGCGGGCAGTTTTCATGTAGTAATCCTCAATTTCTTCGATACATCCATCAATCATATATTGGTAGCAAAACACAACAACCAGTATATTATTTGTCCGGATAATGGTATTCTTACCCTCATTGTGGGCGAAATTCCCAAAGAAGTTATCAAGCTAGGCTTGCAAGATCAGCAAAACTTGTTGGGCAGAACAGGCATCATTGCTAAGGCTATTTCTTATATATCCAAAAATGCGGGCTTCTTTAAACCATCGGACACTGCTACGGTATCTATTGTAGAAAAATACCCGTTAAAACCTTCTATCGGTTTAGATTGGATGGAGGGACAGGTATTATTTATAGACAACTTCGAGAATGTAGTGATTAATATTACCAAAGAGGAGTTTGATGAACAGCGAAAAGAACGATCTTTTATTATACTGGTATCCCGCAATGAGGAAATTACGACCATCAGCAACAACTACGCAAGTATTTCTGAAGGAGATAAACTAGCGTGGTTTAATTCGGCAGGGTATCTAGAAATTGCTATGAACAAGGGCAGAGTTGCAAGCCTTTTTGGGTTGCAGGGCTACAACCAGAATCTGGTAAAAACCGGCACTGTTACCCAGAATAAATGGTTTTACGACACCGTTAAGATATTCTTTCTCTAGGCTTCAACCATCTATTGCCCTACTGGCTATTACTCTTAAAGTCCCCTCGTTTCCATGATTTTATAAAGTCTGCCCAAGCTAATGGATTAAAGATATTCATAGGAGGCAACTGACCCGAATAATAATACTTCGCAGCCCTTTGTTTTAACTGATAATTTACGGCTTCCCTTCCATCCATTGGCAGGGAAGCCAACATCAATCTGCGAGAGGCTTCATCGGTATTTTTACGTGCCACTTCATAGTTATCATCAGGCACCACATCATTCACAAAATCCCTGTCAAATTGCTCCCTGGTGGGTCTTGGCTTGAGAATAGTAGCTGGAAGAAAGGCGGTGTCGCTCACCAATAATTGAATCACACTATATTGATTATCAGTAAGATTCTTAGGTATATCTATCGTTTTATTTTTAAATCCTATCGACGAGAAAGTTATTTTATCGCCCTTCAAAACTGCAATAGAAAACACCCCATCGCTGTTGGTAATCGTCCCCCTTCCTTTTCCAATAACCACCACACTAGCGGCGGGAATGCCTCGCAGACTATCTGCCGTCATCACGATACCAAACAATTGAATCACTGAATCTTTCAGCATTGCAACCGGTGTCTGCGCCTTTACTTGTACTGAAAAAGCCAGCAGCAACAAAGGAAAAAGTAAGAATACGCCTTTTTTCATTCAAAAATTATTAAAACTGATGGTTAAAGTTAGCGAAATAGAATAATAAAATCGACTTCTGTTATAATTATCAACAAAGTAAAGAGGTGACGGGTTATTTTTACGGCCAAACTATTTTTTTAACAAAAACTTCGTGATGACAGAGGCAGACATTTTAAAGGCGTTAAGTAATGTGCAGGAGCCAGATTTGGGCAAAGACCTCGTTACTTTAAACATGGTTAAAGACATTGTGATTGATGGTAAGCAGGTATCTTTTACGATTATTCTTACCACTCCAGCTTGTCCGATGAAAGATATGATGAGTAGGGCGAGTGAGAATGCCATAAAAATTTTGGTGGATAAGGAAGCCATCGTAACCGTAAACTTTACGTCCAACACAACGAGTACCCGTAAAGATGCGAAACTAATTTTGGGCGGTGTAAAGAATATTATAGCAGTAGTAAGTGGAAAGGGGGGCGTTGGCAAAAGCACTATTGCCGCCAATTTTGCCCTTAGCCTCGCTGAAGGTGGTGCTAGCGTTGGATTGATGGACGCAGATATTTATGGGCCTAGTGTGCCGATTATGTTTGGGGTACGTGGCGAAAGACCGATGATGAAGGATGTAGATGGCAAAGGTGTGATTGTGCCACTGAACAAATACGGCATTAAGCTAATGAGTATTGGGTTGCTGGTAGATGAAAAGAACGCCGTTGTTTGGCGTGGACCAATGGCTAGCAGTGCCATCAAACAATTTGTGACCGATGTAGATTGGGGCGAACTAGACTACTTAGTCATTGATATGCCTCCTGGCACCGGCGACATTCACCTTACCCTGATGCAAACCGTTCCTGTAACGGGCGTTCTGATTGTAACTACCCCTCAAAATGTAGCATTGGCAGACGCTAAAAAGGGTATTGCTATGTTTGGTCAGGCACAGATAAACGTTCCTATCATTGGGTTGGTAGAAAATATGGCATACTTCACCCCTGCTGAATTACCCGAAAACAAGTACTTCTTATTTGGTAAAGAAGGGGGAAAAAGGCTGGCAGACGAATATGATTTACCGTTTTTAGGGCAGGTTCCGTTGGTGCAATCTATTCGTGAAGGTGGTGATGAAGGCGTTCCTGCTATGGTGGGTACAGATGCTATTTCGCAACAGGCTTTCCGGGATGTAACGGCTGAAGCAGTACGTAATATAGCCAAACGCAATGCGAGTATGCCCCAGACAAAACCTGTAGAAGTAGTAGTTTAAGGAAAATTTTTCTGTTTTGAGTTTTGAATGCTTAATTTAATACTTAGAGTAGTAAGAGGTATTGGGAGAATAAATAATGGATAAGGGACAATGGATTGTGAAATGTTGGAAGTTTATCGGTATTTATAGCACAAATTGGTTAAGGTTTCATCAGTCTTTAAGTATATAAAACAGGTTGATAGTTATCGGATACAAGTGTCAGGAGATTTAAGTTAAATCTCCTGATTTCTTTTCCATGTTTCCAGAGATTCAACTCAAATCTCCAGAGATTCAAACCAAAACTCCAACGTTTTATACCATATTCCCAGAGTTTCAACTCAAATCTCCAGAGATTTAAAAAGGATGTATGAACAGGCAGTCAATCTGACTATGGACGTTTAGCGTTGTTAAAGAGACTACACAGTATGTAATCAATTCCGGACACCCATTTATGAAGACTCGGCGTGTTACCCTGTTTATTTACAATGACATGGATTATTTTTAGTGAGATTACTTATAATTTTGAAAAGGCTGCTTCGTGCCTTACAATTACGTGGACTTGTACCAGGGAGATGTCTCCTATCGTCGACATGACGTTCACAAGTTTCGAGAAAGCTCGAATTAAAAACACGTCATTCCCATTTTTTTCTGGTGAGCCTGATGAACCATTCGCTGATAACTAAGAAAATCCAGCATCCATTCACCGGAGCCAGTATCCATAAAACCAGTTTCCCAGTTAATCAATCGAATTACCTTACTGTAATGAATAGTCAGAAAGCTCTAAATACAAAAGCTACCACCTGTTACAATAGCAAGTACTACGATAAAAGCACCAATATTTGAAATGGAACAACCGATTAGGGCTAAAGATTTATATTGCATCGTTTTAAAACCAACTGAAATTAATAATTCAACAAGATGGCAATAAAAAACTCGAAGAAAAATATATTGATATACAGATTGGGTAGCCTCGGAGACACCATTATGGTACTCCCCTGCTTTCACCAGGTATTGAAGGCATTCCCTGGTGCCAACATTGTATTACTAACCAATAAACCGGTTGCTTCAAAAGCAGCACCCCTTGAAGCCGTATTGGGGAAGGATTTGTTTTTTAATGAAATTATAGACTATCCCATTGGTAGCCGTAACCCTTTATTATTAATCCGACTACTTTTAAAACTTCGTACCTACCACTTCGATTGTATGGTAAACCTAACTGCTGCCCGAAGTGAAGGCGCCGCAAAAAGAGACAAAACCTTCTTTGGCTTGGCAGGTATCAAAAGACTCGTAGGGTTTCCTAGTGAATATGGCGATTTCAATTTACTCACAGATACCGAAACGGGAGAAAAAGAATGGGAAGCAAAACGCATAGCACGAAGAATTGAACCGATTGGGATACCCGATTTATTGCAAGCCTCTAATTGGGACTTAAAGCTGACAAACGCTGAAATATCGGAAGCCAACAACCAGCTAAGCAAGATTCCTACAGAAATGAAAATCATTAGTTTATCTCCCGGAACTAAAATGCAATCTAAAGATTGGACTGTTGCCAATTGGGTAGCACTTATCAAATTACTAGCTGCCGCTTTGCCCGATTGGGGATTGGTACTTATTGGTGCTCCCGATGAGCTTGACGCCGCTAACCAATGCGAAGCAGCATGGCACAAAGGGCAGGTATTGAATATATGTGGTAAAGTATCGCTGCGGGAATGTGCAGCAGTACTAGGGAAAACAAATTTGTTTATCGGACACGACAGTGGCCCGATGCACCTAGCAGGTGCCATGGGGATTCCTATTGTAGCCGTTTTTGCAGCCATCAATATTCCCAGAAAATGGTTTCCAAGAGGAGACAGAAACCATATCATTTACCACAAAACTGATTGTGCTGGCTGTGGATTGACTGTTTGTATCGACCAACAAAAGAAATGTATCCTGTCCATCTCCCCTACCGAAGTTTTGGAGGCAGCTTTGACAGTAATAAAAAGCCTTTAACAGAAACAGTTAGTACCTTAATGGATTGCGCTTTGCGTTGAGTATGTAGTTTTTCATGTTCATCCAGAACGCTAAGACCATGTATACGATTACAGGTGAACCTAAAGTAAGAAAAGAGATGTAGATAAACCACATTCTTATCCTGGAAGAAGCGATGCCAAGCTTATCGCCTATCGCACTACAAACACCAAAAGCGTGTAGTTCTAAAAATTCGCGGATTTTGTTAATCATTTTTATTTATTTCTTTTTACTTGGGGTGCAAATTATGGAATAAATTACAATAATTACAAAAACATATGTAACCCGTGTTTTGTTTTCATTAAATTCGCAGCTTTCTAAATAAAGTTTAATTTTTAACACACAAATCAAACACGCGTTATGGCATTTGACATCGAAATGATTAAGAAGGTTTATGCAGAGATGCCTGCTAAAGTAGAAGCTGCACGTAAGGCTCTTGGCAGACCGCTTACCTTGTCTGAGAAGATTTTATTTTCTCACTTGCACCCCGATCAGCAATTAGAAAATTTTGGAAGAGGAAAGTCTTATGTAGACTTTGCGCCAGACCGTGTAGCTATGCAAGATGCTACTGCTCAGATGGCATTGTTACAGTTTATGCAAGCGGGTCGTCCTAAAGTGGCTGTACCTTCTACCGTGCATTGCGATCACTTAATTACCGCTAAGGTTGGTGCTAAAACGGATTTGGCTGTTGCAAATACAGAAAGTAAAGAAGTATATGATTTCTTGGCGTCTGTTTCTGATAAATATGGTATTGGTTTCTGGAAACCAGGTGCAGGTATTATTCACCAGGTTGTTTTAGAAAACTATGCATTCCCAGGTGGAATGATGATTGGAACAGACAGCCATACCGTTAATGCGGGTGGTTTGGGCATGGTTGCCATTGGCGTTGGTGGTGCTGATGCTTGTGATGTAATGGCAGGTTTGGCTTGGGAACTAAAATGGCCTAAGCTGATTGGTGTTAAACTAACTGGGAAATTGAACGGTTGGGCTGCCCCTAAAGATGTAATCCTAAAGGTGGCTGGTATCCTTACTGTAAAAGGTGGTACGGGTGCTATTGTTGAATATTTTGGAGAAGGTGCTGCTGCTATGAGCTGTACTGGTAAGGGTACTATCTGTAACATGGGTGCAGAAATAGGTGCAACTACTTCTACTTTCGGATATGATGAAAGCATGAGCCGCTATCTGGCTTCAACAGGTCGTGCTGATGTAGCTGCTGCAGCAGATGCCATCAAAGCGGACTTGAATGCGGATCCAGAAGTATATGCTGATCCAGCTAAGTACTTTGATGAAATAATAGAATTAGATTTAAATACACTAGAACCACATTTGAATGGTCCTTTCACGCCAGATTTAGCGACACCTATTTCTAAAATGAAAGAAGTAGCTGCTGCCAACGGATGGCCTAATAAAGTAGAATGGGGATTGATAGGTTCTTGTACCAACTCTTCTTACGAAGATTTGTCAAGAGCGGCTTCTATTGCCAAACAAGCTATTGCGAAAGGATTGGTTACTAAGGCAGAATTTGGTATCAACCCAGGTTCAGAACAAGTACGTTATACGGCTGACAGAGATGGTTTGTTGGGAACTTTCACTGATTTGAATGCAACTATCTTCACCAATGCTTGTGGACCTTGTATTGGTATGTGGGACAGAATGGGTGCTGAGAAGAAAGAAAAGAACACGATTGTTCATAGTTTCAACAGAAACTTTGCTAAGCGTGCAGATGGCAATCCTAATACCTATGCCTTCGTAGCTTCTCCAGAAATTGTAGCCGCTATTGCTATTGCAGGTGATCTATCTTTCAATCCAATTACTGACACCTTGACCAATAATAAAGGCGAACAAGTGAAATTGGATGCTCCTACAGGTGATGAGTTACCAGTGAAAGGTTTTGCAGTAGAAGATGCTGGTTACCAAGCACCTGCTGCTGATGGTAGTGGTGTTCAGGTTGCAGTAGATCCTGCTTCTAAGAGATTACAATTATTAGCGCCTTTTGCCGAATGGGAAGGAACTGACTTAAAAGGTTTGAAGTTGTTAATTAAGGCGAAAGGCAAGTGTACCACAGATCATATCTCTATGGCGGGTCCTTGGTTAAAGTTCCGTGGTCATTTAGATAATATCAGTAACAATATGTTGATTGGTGCAGTTAACTATTACAACGAAAAGACTGACAGCGTTAAAAACCAGTTAACGGGAGAATATGGACCCGTTCCTGCTACCCAACGTGCTTACAAAGCTGCAGGCATTGGTTCTATTGTTGTAGGTGACGAAAACTACGGTGAAGGTTCTTCTCGCGAACACGCTGCTATGGAACCTCGCTTCTTGGGTGTACGTGTGGTTTTGACAAAGTCTTTTGCCCGTATTCACGAAACAAACTTGAAGAAGCAAGGGATGTTGGCATTGACTTTTGCTGACAAAGCTGACTATGATAAGATTCAAGAAGATGATACCATTGATGTAGTTGGGCTAACCACCTTTGCACCGGGTACACCATTGACTTTGGTATTTACCCACGCTGATGGCACTAGTGATACCATCATTGCTAACCATACTTACAACCAACAACAAATTGAGTGGTTTAAGGAAGGTGCTGCATTGAATATCATCAAGAAGCAAATTGGTAAATAATTACGTAATAAGTAATAAGTAGTACGTTATAGGTTTAAAATATAAGAAGCCGTTAAGTTTAAATACTTAACGGCTTCTTTGTTTTATTACTAATCAAAATTCTATTGTCCTTGTGCCAGACTGTATGCTTTTTTATCTCCAAACATATTCAGCATTTCATAGGAACATACTTTAAAATCTTTCATCATTCCTTTAGCAAGTTCTAGTATTTGCTCTTGAGTTAAAGGCTTATCGTCAATGCTTTCAAAACGACAACGGTATTGATCTACCAGGTTTGTAAACACACTTCCTTTAGGCCACACCTGTGTACCACGATTACTGATGGTTACCAGCTTAACAATGTCCATGGTGTGTGCTTGGCTTTTATTTGCAACTTCATTTGGTTGCTCATTACTTTCTATAAAGAAATCTACCCCAACAATCACCTCCTTATTGATACTAATACTTTCCAGCATGGGGTTCTTTTCCAGCTTATAGATGGTCGGCGTATACGTTGTATTTTCTAATACTGGTTTCGGATTATGGGCAGGCGTTTTACCAAAGTTGCTAATGATCGCTTCTGCAAACGTAGTGGTATTAACAGAAGGGGTAGTTTTATCACCAAAGTCACCTGTATGTACTCCGCTTTCTAAGGTATATAGCAATGCATTCTCAATCATAGCCCCTGTTTCCATCAATCCCAAGTGGTTAAGCATTCCTATTCCACTCAACAACAAAGCAGTTGGGTTTGCAATATTTTTACCCATTATGTCGGGCGCTGTACCATGCACTGCCTCAAATATCGAAATATGATCGCCAATGTTTGCGCTAGGTGCAAACCCTAAACCTCCTACTAAACCTGCACATAAATCGCTCACAATATCCCCTTGAAGGTTGGTAAGTACCACCACATCAAACAAATCTGGTTTAGTAACCAGTTTCATACATAAGTCGTCCACAATAACATCATCCGCATTTAATTCGGGATAGTCTTTGGCCAATTCATAAAATACTTCCAGAAACAAACCATCTGTAATCTTCATGATGTTGCTTTTGTGACCACAAGTAATGCGTCTGGCTCCCTTTTTCTTTGCCATTTCAAAAGCATACTTTATCACCTGGTAACTACCTGGTCTTGTAATAAACCTACGGCACAGCGCCACATCGTGTGTAAGCATGTGTTCTATACCGCCATAAGTATCTTCTATATTTTCTCGTACAATTGTTATATCAATAGGTATTCCTGCTTTACTAAAAACAGTGTCTACGCCATGCAGTGTTTGAAAAGTACGTTTGTTGGCATAGGTATTCCATGTTTTACGAGCAGTTACATTTACACTCTTTACCCCTTTCCCTTTTGGGGTTTCCATCGGACCTTTAAACAAAATACCCAACGACTCAATAATTTCTTGCGCCTCGGGGGTCATGCCATTACTAAACCCTTTATCGAACACCCACTTTCCCATATCTACCACTTCATATTGAAGAGGCACTTTGGCGGCATTAAAAATACTTAATACGGCATCCATTATTTCTGGACCAATACCATCCCCTTTTGCTACTGCGATTTTGAGCATAAATAAATTTTTTAATAATTTGCTTGTTAGTAAAGTGGAGCCAAAAATAGGGTTCTATCTATTATTTTAATGCTTCCAATGAACTAAAAATAGATAAAACAGCCATAAAATCATAAAAAAGTGGATATTCTAAATAGATTTCTCTAAATTAAGGGATAACGTTTTCGTTAAATGGTGAAATATCTCCTTTTTTGTAGTTCTAATCCCAACTAAATAACCCCTTATTTTACTCCTAAACGCAAGGAATAATAAAAGAAACCGTTGAGTAGTAAAATACCTTAACTCAAACAGCTTCTAAATCTGTTCTACTGATTTACGTCAGCTTTAAATAAAATAGTTTCCTTCTACTTTGTGGCGAAACGTTTTTATGCAACAAAAAGTAGAATTATTAGCTCCGGCAGGAAGTTTTGAGTGTATGGTTGCCGCTATACAGGGTGGTGCCGATGCGGTGTACTTTGGTGTAGAGCAGTTGAATATGCGCGCCCGTGCCACCATGAACTTTGTTATAGAAGACCTGCCCGCAATTGCCCATCTGTGTAAACTACATAACGTACGCGCTTATCTTACCCTTAATACCATCATTTACGATCACGACATCACTATAATGAAACATATTATAAATGAGGTAAAGCGAACAGGTATTGATGCCATCATTGCTGCCGACCAGGCTGTAATCAGTTACGCTTTCAAACAAGGGGTGGAAGTGCATATTTCTACACAGGCAAACATCACCAATGTAGAGACTATTGAATTCTACTCGCATTTTGCCGATGTGATGGTACTGTCTCGTGAATTGAGCCTCAATCAAATCAAACAAATTTGTAAGACTATCGAAAAACAACAGATTACAGGTCCTTCCGGGAAACTTGTAGAAGTAGAAGTATTTGCGCATGGTGCCTTGTGCATGGCAGTTTCTGGCAAATGTCATTTGAGCCTGCACACACAGAATGCATCTGCAAACAGAGGCGTATGTGTACAGAACTGTCGACGTAAATACAAAGTAATTGATCTGGAAGATGGGCATGAATTGGAGGTTGACAATGAATATATCATGAGTGCAAAGGACTTATGCACCATCAACTTCATCGATCAACTACTGAATACCGGCATCAAAGTATTGAAGATTGAAGGACGTGGAAAGGCTGCTGACTATGTAAAAACGGTCACCCGATGCTATCGCGAAGCCGTGGAATGTTACCTATCGTACACCTACACCCCCGAGAAAATATCGGATTGGATGGAGCGATTGCATCAGGTGTATAACAGGGGCTTCTGGAGCGGTTATTATCTGGGGAGAGAGATAGGCGAATGGGCAGATGCTCCCGGCTCACAGGCATTAACGCGCAAGATTTATATAGGTAAAGCAACCAATTACTACGCCCGTTCGGGCATTGGAGAGTTCTTGATAGAAGCCTATTCGGTAAAGGTTGGTCAACAAGTGATGATTGTAGGTCCTACTACAGGCGTCATTGAAACAACCATAAATAGTTTGCACGTAAATGAGGATGGCGCCAGAGAAAGTGCCGAAAAGGGAGATTATTGTTCTTTTGTAACCGGTACCCAAGTTCGCAATTCCGACAAGCTCTATAAAATAGTCCCCGCCAAAGAAGAACAACCCGCATGATGACCATTACCTTTAAAAGACAAAAGTGCATAGGCTGCAATTATTGCATGGAAATTGCCCCGAGACGGTGGCAGATGAGCAAGAAAGATGGCAGGAGCAACCTGATAGGCGCCACAGACAAAAAGGGCTTCTGGACGATTAAACTAGGAGAAGAAGAGCGGGAAGAAAATGAGCGTGCAGCGAGTGCTTGCCCTGTGAAGATTATAGAGATTAGGTGAAGCACGCCTGTAAACGTGTTTTAGAACGAGACAAGGTCTAATAATTGCTTACCGCAACACCTCAATCAGCAACCAAACAAAGGGCGTTGCGAGTAACAAAGAATCGAACCGATCCAGGAAGCCGCCATGCCCCGGCATAATCTGACCGCTATCTTTGATGCCCGCTAAACGTTTTAGTTTGCTTTCTAGCAAGTCGCCCATCGTACCAACAATGGCAGCAGTGGAAGAAATAATCAGTAACAGCTTTGTATCATCAATATGAAATAAGTATTTACAGCCCAATGTAACCGCAGCTACTGCCAACACGGCACCACCCACCGTACCTTCTATTGTTTTCTTGGGGGAAATAGCCGAAAAAGGAGTCTTACCTATCAGAGAACCTACGATATAAGCCATGGTATCATTAATCCAGATAGACGCAATCAAAATAATGGGCAACAGGTAACCCGGCGTAGTAGCAGTGTCGGAAAGATTGATGGATAGTTCCCAAAGGCGCATCATCAACCCCCAACTAAGGGATATATATACGAGCCCCACCAACGAATAGCCCACCACTTTCAGGTTTAATTGTTTCTTTAGGACCACTTCATTTAAACAAAACAAAATAGTACAGAGTTGTAAGCCATACCAGCCAATCCCTTTTACAGCAATATGTCCGAAGTGATAGGTATTACTGGTATTCAGCAACACAAAACACCACCCCAACAGCATGATTACGTTGCGGTGAAATGGAGTTGTTTTTTTATAGTCGGGATCTATCAAAGCAATAATGCGTTGGTATTCGATCCAGCAACCAAAATGTATCACCGAAAACAATACCAGAAAACTCCACTGGTCGTAGAAAAGCCCTGCTAACATTACCGCCACAAATACCACCGCAGTGAGGGCGCGCGTCTTAAAAACCTGAAGATTGAAAGCCATTTTTTAGTTATAAGTTATAAGTTGTTAGTGACCCCTGTTATACCTTTGTTGATTATTAATGCTTAACACTAACAACTAACCATTAATAACTAATTTAAGAGTCCTTTATCCAGTAGCCCACTCGCTACGTCTTTTAGTGTTATGGGTACATAAACCTCGATATCTCCAAAGTTTAGATAGCTACTATCCCGTTTGTTTAGAATCTGTACAGGTATATTGTTTTCTTCCAACAACCCCTGAATGATGCTAGCTTCCGCCATGCTACGGGTTTTGAGTAACAGATGCCATTCTTTCATTATAAGGTATTATCGGATGTGAATAAAGTTTCGTTTTTCGCCAGAAAGGCTTCACTTATCTTTTTATAATTAATTAACAGATAAACCAAAAAGGCAGTTCCTGCCAGACTCAACCAAATTGGAAAATGATCTTCGAGTGCATCCTTTGGTTGCTTTCCATTTAATGCACCCATATACAATGCCGTTACGGCAACAGCATTGTTCAGAAAATGAGCCAGAATATTTAGCCATATACTTTTCCCATAATAAAATAATAACCCCAAAACTACTCCCAACATAGCCCGTGTAAGGAATCCGAAATAGCTAAAATGAATCGCACTAAACAAGATACTCGTAACAATAATGCCCACCCAAGGATTGCGGAACCAACGGATGAACAGTTGTTGAAGCGTACCTCTAAAAAAGGTTTCCTCTACAAAAGCGGGCATCAAGGCTATTACAAACAAACCAACCAGATACTCTTTTATATTATGCATTGTAGCAATGGCAACTACTTGTTGCTGGTATTCGTCTTCTGCTTTTTGAAATTTTGCTCGCCAATGGGCAGGAATGGGAATCTTTTCATTTAAATCGCCCAACGCAGCGCCGACAAGCAGAGCTGCCCAAGCAATTAAAATGACCAAACCTAATTGTTGCCAGGTAATTTTTAGATTAAATCCCAAGTGTTCGAATGGCTTTTTGTATACTATTGAAGAAAAAATATAGGCAGGAACAAAAAACATTACGAAGGTAGAAACCAATTGTACAACCTTCATGGCAGTAGTATTCTCAGGTAGCATAATTGCCTTCTCCAAATCGAAAAGGTGAGCATGTGGTATCATTAATTTGATGATAACGATAGAAATAATACTACCAACGATTAGCCCCCCTCCTATCAATCCAAATAATAATCCAAACTGAGACCAATAATTGCGGCTAAGTGGAAAACTGGCGTATTCCTGATTAGGCATAATAAGCTTTGGTGCATCCTCGGTTAAAGGTGCCGATTCAGGTATAAAATTTTCGTTTTCTTCCATAATCTATTTTGTTGTCCGCGATTAGTTATCAGTGTTATCAATTAGTTTTTTTCATCAACCATTAATAACTAACCATTAATCACTAAAGCAGTTCTATATATTTGCTTAAAGTGGCGAATTTACATGCAAATAAACTAATAACTAACCACTAACAACTTATAACTTAATTACATGGTTTTAATAGATAAAATAGAATTACCAGACTTTCCCTTGTTGTTGGCACCTATGGAAGATGTGAGCGACCCACCTTTCAGAGCCGTTTGCAAAGACAATGGGGCAGATTTGATGTATACCGAGTTTATTAGCAGCGAGGGTTTGATAAGAGACGCCATCAAGAGCAGACAAAAGCTAGACATCTTTGATTATGAACGCCCTATAGGCATACAAATATTTGGTGGGGACGAAGAAAGCCTTTCGCTTGCAGCTAAAATTGTGGACGTTACGAACCCCGACTTATTAGATATCAACTATGGATGCCCGGTTAAGAAAGTTGCCTGCAAAGGTGCGGGGGCAGGGGTATTGAAAGACATAGATTTGATGGTAAGATTAACTACAGCGGTTGTAAAATCTACTAGCTTACCCGTTACGGTAAAAACCCGTTTAGGTTGGGATGACGATACCAAGAATATAGAGGAAGTAGCAGAAAGATTACAGGATTGCGGCATAAAAGCCCTTGCTATTCATGGGCGTACTCGCAGCCAGATGTATAAAGGCGAAGCAGATTGGACACTGATTGCTAAAGTAAAGAACAACCCCCGCATCCATATCCCCATATTTGGCAATGGAGATATAGATAGTCCGCAAAAAGCATTGGAGTATAAGTACAGATATGGCGTGGATGGCATCATGATTGGGCGCGCTGCCATTGGTTATCCCTGGATTTTTAGAGAAATTAAACATTACGTACAAACGGGCGAACTTTTGCCCTTTCCTAGCTTAGAAGAACGGGTAGAGGTATGCAAAACCCACTTACGCAGGTCTCTTGAATGGAAAGGTAAAATAGTAGGTATCAATGAAATGAGAAGACATTACGCCAATTACCTGAAGGGATTACCTAATATAAAAGAATTCAGAAACAGATTAGTTACCTTAAAAGAAATGGAAGAGGTAGAGGAAGTATTAGATGAAATAAAGGCTTACTATGAAGGGTATGTAATTGCAAGAAGCCCGATAGAACTGATAAATTACCACGAGAAGTGCCCCGTGTAAGAAATAAAATATTTATATGTTATTCTTTTACAACAACATCGCACAATACATCAATATTATTATTGGTAAGATGCATGGCTTCCTATTAATATTCAACATTTTTGAGTAATAATATGAATGCAGTAGACTGTATTATAGAAAAACAGTTTGTTATTATCCTAGTACATTGCTTCTTTCTAATAATTTATCAAAAATGTCGCTATAGCTAGAACCAATAGGAATTTCCTTACCGGCGACGAATATTCTGTTTTTGTTAAACTTATCTATTTTAGAAACAGGGATAATATAAGACCGATGTACACGTACAAACTCTTGCTGTGGTAGTTTTTCTAATACACTTTTTAAGGTCATCAAGGTTAATACAGGCATTGGTTTAATATAAATTTTTATATAATCATCTAATGCTTCAATCAACTCTATATCCTTCAGATTTATTTTCTTCATTTCATAGTTCACCTTCACGAATAGTGAATTAGAATTTACCTCCTGCATAGCCAGAAACTCCAGCTGCTCTTTTGCCCTATTGATTGCCTTCAGAAAACGATCAAACTCAAAAGGCTTCAACAGGTAATCAATAGCATCAACATCAAATCCTTCTACTGCATAATCTCTAAAGGCGGTAGTAAAAATAACTTGTGGTGGATTGGTTAGGTTTTTATAAAACTGCATCCCATTAATGTCGGGCATTTGTATATCCAGAAAAATAAGATCAATCTTATTCAGCTTAAGATAAGCATCCGCTTCATCGGGATTGGTAAACACCTTTTTTAAGTTTAAGAAACCAACTTTCTCACTATGTTGGCTAATTAGTTTAAGTGCCAACGGTTCATCATCTATTGCAATTGCTGTTATCATTTGATAGTTATTTCTAATTTTACTGAAAAATTTTCTCCTGTATTAAATATCTGCAATTCGTGCTTGTCGGGATATAATAATTCCAATCGTCTTTTTACATTATTAATTCCAATTCCCGTTGTATCTCTTAAAACATTTTCATTATGGATAATCTTATTTGACGAGGAGAATATTATTTTCTTGTCCCCGATATTCAAGTGAAAAACAATACTTGTATTTTCTTTTGTACTTACCCCATACTTAAAAGCATTTTCTACAAAAGGAATAAACAATAAAGGCTCAATCATTTTATTTTCAACTATTCCATCAACCGTAAAATCAACCGCAACTTTATCTGTAAGTCGCACCAATTGTAAGTCTATAAAATGTTGGACAAAAGTCACTTCGTTATCTAAAGGCACTGCGTTCTTTTGTGCATCAGATATAATGTACCTCATAATAGAGGATAATTTCAGGATAGCAGGGGCTGTCATTTCGCTGCCTGTAACTGCCAAAGAATAAATGTTGTTTAATGTATTGAAAAAAAAGTGAGGGTTCACTTGAGACTTTAGGAACTGTAATTCTGTGTTAAGTTTCTCACGCTCAATTTCTTTTTTGTAGGTATCTGTTTTCAGCCATTCTTGGATTACACTCACACAAGTACCGATGGTAAAGACTAAAATAAATATTAGGTAAGACCCGGGGAAGAAATGAAAGTGATGTCTGCCCGTACCATGTGGAGGAGGAGGTGGTGGTGGTGTTATATGTAATGAATCTTGCGGAACTCCGTGAAAGTATTGCATTCCTCCTGTCTTATTAGCAATTTCGTTGGATGAGTCGGTAACCAATGAAGATATCCACTCGGGAAAGTATAAAAAAAGAACAAAGAAGGCCACAATATATAATCCATAAACACCCCATTTACGGGTAAGCAACATTTTGGGAATAAGTATTTGGGTATTGATATAATAAAATGCTATCAGATACAGGCTACTACTTATGAGTACCGCTCTAAAGTGATTACTGATAGCCGAGGGAGAGGGAGAATCTCTGGAGTGCTGCTGAAAGATGAACGGAATCAAAAGAAAACAAGTCCATACAGCTAGATGTATGACAATCGTAAGTACCTTCTTATTTGCAACGACTGTCATATTTCATTTTTTTTCAAATGTATAGACAGCCAAAACAAGGCTCTGTTAATTTTGGTAAAAAAGACCTTTAATCGGTGAAAAGTCAATAGGATTCCAGTTCATTTGGAAAATCATTGGCCTTAACATCTGAAATATATTGCGTTATTGCTTCTTTTATTAGTTTTTCCAAATTGAGGTATTGTCGAATAAAACGCGGCTTGAATTCAGAGTTTATTCCCAACATATCGTGCATCACCAGAACTTGCCCATCACAATATTTGCCAGCACCAATACCAATAGTGGGTATGTTGATACTTTCTGTAACTTCTTTTGCCAGTAATGCCGGAATCTTTTCTAGCACAATTCCAAAGCAACCCGCCTCTTCTAGTAAGAGGCTATCTCTTTTAAGCTTTTCAGCTTCTGCATTTTCTTTGGCACGAACCACATAAGAGCCAAATTTATTAATACTTTGTGGGGTCAAACCAAGATGTCCCATTACCGGAATACCCGCATTTACAATACGTTTAATGCCATCTGCTACTTCTTCGCCCCCTTCTAGTTTAATAGCATGTGCGCCGGTTTCTTTCATTATTTTTATGGCAGAAGCTAAAGCAATTTCGGAGTTGGACTGGTAACTACCAAAAGGTAGGTCGACTATTACAAAACCCCTATCTACCCCTTTCATTACACATTGAGCATGGTATATCATTTGATCTAATGTAATAGGCAAGGTAGTTTCGTTACCTGCCATTACATTACTAGCACTATCCCCAACTAATATAATATCTATACCTGCGGCATCAAACAAACGGGCAAAAGAAAAATCATAAGCGGTGAGCATAGAAATTTTTTCTCCATTCATTTTCATCTTAAGCAAGGTACTAGTAGTTATTTTCTTTACCGACATGTGATATTTTGATGCAAAGAAAAGGCTTTTACTTTTTTTTACCCCATTACTTATCAGAGCGAAAAACTGTTCATTCAATCATGAATGTAAAATAGCAACCATATTCTACTGATGATATAGATAATAATCATCATTTGAGATTGTGCAAAAAAGTTTGATAAAACGTCTATTACAAAACTTAAACTACGTACACAATAACTAGGATAAATAGTTTTTTTATTGAAACTAGAACGATTTCGGATAAATTTTCGTAATTAATAGATTGCAGTAAAAAAAAGAATAACAAAAACTATATATCTTGCACGCTAGAAAGTTATTACTTGCCATAAAAAGCAACGGCTTTGGGTAACTATTATTTAATAAAACAAAAAAGAATTATGAAAAAAACGCTTACTCTTCTTGTTGCCATTGGCAGCATTGCATGTGCAAATGCACAAAAGTCCTTAACACCGGGCAACCTAGTTATTTACAGGGTTGGTGATGGTTCAGCACCATTAACCGGGAAAGCAACAGCAGTATTTTTAGATGAACATACCACGGATAGTGTTGTTCATTACAAAACTGTTGCCCCACTTATTAACACAATTGCTTTACCAAGTACAGTTGGATCTGCTGCTGCTGGCAATTACATTTTATCTGCTAACGGTACAGGAACTACTGAAGGACAAATCACCCTTTCAAAAGATAATCGTTATTTAGTTTTTGCTGGGTATAACTCAGGTGCTGATACAGCTACGCTTGGTGTTGCTACTAGTGCTACTTCAACTGTATTACGTGTAGTTGGAACAGTTGACCAAAGTGGGAAAGTTAATACTACAACTGCGTTAAACTGGGCTACCAAGCTTGCGCCTCGTGCCGTTGCGTCAATGGATGGTAAAAAATTCTTTTTATCTCAAAGTGGTGCAGGTATTTTTACTGCTAACTTAGGAGATACTGGTAAACCAACTCAGATTTCTGCTTACAACAAAACTAGTCGTCCAACACAAAGTCCAACACCTCGTTCTTTGGCTATCTATGATGACAGCATCTATGTTGCTTATCAATCTACTTTTTTACCGGGTGGTGCAGGAACTTCAACACAATCAATTTCTTTTGGAACGTTAGGTTCAGTTTCAAATCCTGATACTACTACTCATCCTTTAGCTGGTATTGATACTGTTTATAAGAGTGCATTACCAACTGTAACAAAAGCTTCTCCTTACCAGTTTGCCATTATACATGTACGCAAAGGGACAGTTATGTATATAGCTGACGATGGTACAAATGGTGCACTTACAGAAAGAGGTATTCAAAAATATTCATTAGTTGGTGGTACATGGACTTACAATGGGTCTATTTATGCAAAAGGCGTAAGGGGATTAGCTGTTTATAATTCAGGAGATACTGTTATAGTATATGGTACTGCACCTACAAAACTTTATGGTGCTTTCGACTTGACAGGTTTTAACAATCCTCCATTTGGTCCTATGCCGGGTGATTCTGCTATTGTTTTGGATACTGCAATTGCAAACACTGCTTTCAGAGGTATTGCATTTGTACCAGGAACACCTGTATTACCTGTTGCTTTAAAGAATGGTTTAAATGGTTCATTGGTGAATGGTAGCGCTAAACTTACATGGGCAACTGCTACTGAAGTAAGTACAAAATCTTTTGTTATTGAAAAAAGCATTGATGGCAAAACTTTCTCAACACTAGCTACTATTTCTGCTAAAAATAAGCCTTCTGCTTATGAATTTACAGAAGCGTCTAAATTGACAGGTTCTGCGTATTACCGTTTGAAAATAACCAACAATGATGGTAGTTTTTCTTACAGTGAAAGCGTTCAGTTGAACAATAAAGTGTCTGCTAAATTGAGCATTTATCCAAATCCAGTGGTGAACAATGCTACTGTATCACACACACAAGCTGCTGCAGGTGCAATATTGAAAGTTTCTACTATTGGTGGTAAAACAATCTCTACTTACCAAGTTTCTACAGGTGCAACTCAAACTAGCATTAATGTTAGCAACTTAACTAAGGGTAGCTATGTTATCTCTTATGAGAATAATGGTTCAGTTTCTACTACTAAGTTTGTAAAATAATCTCTTATAATTTTATTAGAAGATGAGAGGGGGCTGCTTTGCAGCCCCTTTTTTATTTCAACTATCTGAAAGATATTTATACAGTAATTATAATCTTAGCGACCGTCAAAAGAAATTTCAACACATCTCAACAACCATTTACACGGTCGCGAAGACCATTTACACTGCCGAAATCTTTTTTAGACATCCGCAAAGGTCGTTTACACGGGCTCAAAGGTCATTTACACGGTCGCGAAGGTCATTTACACCGTCGCAAAGTGCATTTACACGGTTGGGAAGTATAATTCGACCGTGTAAATGAATATTTTTCAGTGCCTACAAAGTATTAAGTAGAGAATATTGAAACTTCCTCTTTTAATTTGAACAAATTGATGTTATTTTGCCCTTCGAAATCGATTTAGACTATTATTTAAGATAAGATATGAGAGTTGCTTTGTTCGTTCCCTGTTATGTTGATCAATTCTATCCAAACGTAGCCATTGCAACCCTAGAACTACTTGAGAAGCATGGTTGTATTGTTTTTTATCCCTCCAAACAAACCTGTTGTGGTCAGCCGATGGCAAATAGTGGCTATGAACATGAGGCTGAGGGTTGTAGTCAATTGTTTGCGGAGAACTTTGCAGGATACGATTATATCGTTTGCCCCTCTGGTAGTTGTACGCTACACATAAAACACCACCTGCACACCGAAAAGAATGCACTGGAGGAAGCACTTATCCGTAAAACGGTCTATGAACTTTGCGAGTTTATGGTAGATGTTTTGAAAGTAACAAGTATTAAAGCAAGCTTCCCACACAAGGTTGGTATGCACCAAAGTTGTCATGGTCAAAGAGGTTTACATTTAAGCCATATGTCGGAACTGAATGCGGAACCTTTTTCTAAGCCCGGAAGTTTATTGGAAATGGTGAAAGATGTAGAACTGATTAAGTTAGACAGGATTGATGAATGTTGTGGTTTTGGTGGTACCTTCTGTGTAGCAGAAGAAGCCGTGAGTGCGAAGATGGGCAAAGACAGGGTAGCAGACCATGTGCGCCATGACGCAGAATACATTACAGGTGCCGACATGAGTTGCCTGATGCACATGGAAGGCATATTGAAAAGACAAAATAGTAAGACGAAGATTATTCATATAGCTGAAATACTAAATAGTGATTAGTTATTGGTAGTTAGTGCTTAGTTATAAAGAAGAACTGATCACTAATTATTAATAACTAACCACTAATAACTAACCACTAATAACAAGAAAAGTGCATAGTACAATTACCAATCATGCGGATGCGGCGATAAACTTTAACCTTGACGAACCGAGGGTAGACTGGCATGATAAGACGCTTTGGTTTATAAGAGAGAAAAGAGATTTAGCTAGCCATGCCATACCCGAATGGGAACAACTACGAGAATATGCTTCGCAGATTAAGAATAATGTATTGAGCAACCTTAGCCAATACTTACAAGATTTTGAAGAAAAAGCAAAAGCGAATGGCGTAATTGTGCATTGGGCGGCAGATGCAGCAGAACACAACCAGATAGTACATAGCATACTGAAGAAGCACCAGATAGACCGTATGGTGAAAAGCAAAAGTATGCTTACAGAAGAATGTGGACTGAATGAATATCTTGAACACAATGGCGTTGAAGTAATAGACACCGACCTTGGCGAACGCATTGTACAATTGGCGCAAGAACCACCAAGCCATATTGTGTTACCTTGTATTCATTGGAAGAAAGAAGAGATTGGAGAATTGTTTCACAAACACTTAGGAACAAAGAAAGGAGCATCGGACCCAAAATACCTTACAGCGGCAGCAAGAGAACACTTAAGGGAAACTTTCCTTACAAGACGAGCAGCATTGACAGGCGTAAACTTTGCCATTGCCGAAACAGGGGAGTTTGTAGTGAGTACCAATGAAGGCAATGCAGATATGGGCGCACACCTGGCAGATGTTCATATTGCGTGTATGGGTATCGAAAAGATTATTCCTAAGCAAGCGCACCTTGGTGTATTTCTTCGTTTGTTGGCAAGGAGTGCGACAGGGCAACCCATTACTACTTACTCCAGTCATTTCAAGAAGCCGCAACCACACCAGGAAGTGCATATTGTTTTGGTTGATAATGGCAGAAGCGTACATCTAGGAAAGGAAGATTTCAGGAACTCTTTGAAATGTATTCGTTGTGCAGCTTGTATGAACACTTGCCCTGTTTACAGAAGAAGTGGCGGACATAGTTACCACAATGCAGTGGCAGGCCCTATTGGAAGTATCCTTACGCCCAACTTTGATATGCGTGCCAACAAGGATTTACCATTTGCGTCTACCCTTTGTGGCAGTTGCAGCAACGTATGTCCCGTGAAGATTGATATACACGATCAGTTGTACAAATGGCGTCAGGTATTGATGAAGGAAGGACTAGGCCCTACAACAAAGAATGCAAGTATGAAGATGATGGGATGGGTATTATCAAAACCTGCCCTTTATGATATTTCCGGAAAGGCTGCACGTATGGTTTTAAAATATACGCCGTTTGTAGTGAGCAACAAATTGAATCCTTGGTACAAACAACGGGAAATGCCTGCACCACCAAAAGAATCATTTAAAGAATGGTATAAGAAGAACAGAGGATAGTTTTTAGTGGTAAGTTTTTAGTGGTAAGTGGTGATTTAAAATTAAGAATAAAGAATTTAAAACGATACGAAGTGAGCAGCAGAGATAATATATTGAAGGAAGTATTAAAGAACCAGCCGGTGGATAGGGCTTTGCCAGTTATAGACATACCCGTTACCACCACTCCCCTAGAATGGATAGAGGCATTGAAGGTTCGCTTGGATTTATTACATGTTACCGTGCATGAAGTAACCGACTATGCTGCCATAAAAACAATATTACAACAAGAAGCCATCCCACAGGAAAGAACGGTAACCACAATAGCAGAACTAGGGGATGTATCTGTTTATATTGAAAATGTAAAAGAAGATGCACATAGCTTAGAGGATGTAGATCTAGCTATTATCCCTGCTCACTTTGGGGTGGCGGAGAATGGTGCAATGTGGGTAACTGAAAGCTTGATACAATATAGGGTACTACCCTTTATTACCCAACAACTAGCCATTGTTGTAAACAAAAAAGACATTGTTTACAACATGCACCAAGCCTATGAAAGAATAGCTGGAACCCAGTATGACTTCGGGGTATTTATTGCGGGTCCCTCCAAGACTGCCGATATAGAACAGTCGTTGGTATTGGGAGCACACGGACCCAAAGGGTTAACCATATTTTTGTTAGATTAGTCCGCAACAAGTTTACTTGTACTTCTGTAAACATAGGTCTTACAAATATGTCTACGTGCAAAGCGTGTTACTGAAGGGGCATTACAAAGATTTTTATATGCCGACTTAGGAACACCATGATATTCATACGTAGTTCCATCAGAAAATTCTATTGTCAGGACTTCTATTTTGTCTTTGTATTGAAAGTCTAATATGCCTGCTTCATTTATGGTTGTTTCGTATTGTGCTAGATTAGCTTCTGTAGTTTCGGGGGCAATACTTACTAGAAAGTGGTATGCATCAATGATTTTCTTACTCTTTTCTTCAGCAGCCTTTTTCTCTTCTTCATTATCCTGGAACTTATCAGGATGAAAATCTTTCATCAGGTTTCTATATCCAGTCTTCAACTCTTTTAAATCAGCACTTGCTGTTACACCTAATAATTTTCTGCTTCTTTCTATTTTGCTCATATGGCGGCGAAGATAGGGGTATAGGTTGTAATCTAATTTATGAAAAGCATAAATGCTGGATAAGAGATTGCATTTTGAGCATATTTTGATTTAACTTCCCAATTGCTGGAAGGAAAACATAAGAGGGTAACCAAACTGATTACCCTTTTATATGAATCTTCTATTTTGGAAGCAAACTGATTGCTTTATCTAATTGTGGATCGTCTACAGTATTATTTGAAAGGAATACCTGGTTGAGTGATACTTTCACATCGAAGTTTGGCGGAAAGCCTTTGCCTTCATAAACAGTTCCATCTATGTATTTAAACTCACAAGAAGAAGTGTAGGCATTACCAAAATAATAAGTAGTACCTGTAGAAATAGCAGTACCTATATTACCAAAATTAAAGGTACCTGCATTATAATCTACATTCTGAGTAAGTGGGCCATTAGCACCCCAAGTAGTATCTCCTACAAAAGTAGTTTTTGGCATTGCCCGCAACGACATTGCAGTTAGTTCGGCCATACTAGCCGATTCGCCATCGGCCATGGCTACAATTGGTCTGGTAAAAGCACTAAAGCCTGGTCGGGGTGTTACAATTGCATCTGCCCAAGGGGTGTAATCCAATCGGCCACTCCCGCTTTTTGATCTTGTATATCCGATATGTAATGGGGATGAAATTAAGCTTCCAATTAAAAAATTAAGGTCTTGGGTGGATCCGCCTCCATTACCCCGAACATCGATAATAAGACCTGTAAGTGCAGGATTACTTAATTGTTTAAAAAAGTAATCTAAGGTAGCACGAACGGAAGAATCTCCATATTGATATTGCGTAACCAATTGAAATTCATTAAAGGAAAGGTAAAGGATACGTGTATTTCGTACATACCCTGCTACTGCATAGAAGTTACCAGTAACGGTAAGGCTTGTATCTATTCCTACCATTTTATTATCATCAAGGTAAAGAGAATCTATGTAGGCGGTATAGTAAAACTTCCCATCGACACTTGGAGTGTAAGGCGCCGTCTGCATTAAATTTTCTACAAAGGCCGGATTCTTGAGTTTCCTATCCTGTGAAGGAGAAACGCCATACAGCGTATAATAAAGTGAGAGAAAATAGTGAGAATCTATTAATCCATCAACCATTCCTTTAAAATAACTATTAGAAAGGGAGTTGATAGAATCGCTTGTAAGTGTAGAATCTTTATCTAAGGCAGCAAATTTGGGTGCATATATGTTATGCATTTCATCCCAATTCGTAGGATCGTCTCCCCAAAATACATAGGTTTTGTTCATACTGTTCCAAAAGTCTTCGAATATTTGTGTATATGAAATGGTATAAGCTGTCCCTAGCTGATTGGTAGTAGTGATGTCTTTGTGACATGAGGTTAAAACTATCCCAATTGAAAGGGTAATGATTGTGCTATAAAGTTTAATCGACCTTTTATTTATTATTGGTAGCATACAAAATTGTTTTAATTGATTGTTTGAGAAGAGTGATTCTTTGATTTGTGCAACTTTTTCTTTAGCTCATATAAAAAACCTACAGATACACTCCCTGTCTCATTATACCGGGATACTTGTTCTAGTTCGTATTTCTTTTGTTGGTCTGTAAGTGCATCGTAATACTTAAATTCGGTAAACACTTTATAATCGGGTGCTATCTGTAAACTGATACCGAGCCCGGTGTAAACACCAAATTCAAATCGGTTGTCTTTGGTACTATTTATTTGGTATTTTTCATCATAATAATAAGGAGTTTGATAATCGAACACTGTTACAGAATAGTAAGCTGTATTTGATGTGCCATAAGCAGGATAATTGAGTGGATTTGCAAATGCTCCTTTTATGTGACTAGAGGCCCAATAGGCTCCATAACCACCGAGGTTGAAATAGCCTTTTAATAATTTGCTGCCAAAAGAAAATTGTACAGAAAGAGGTATTTGCAAATAGCCATTTTTAGACAACTGGTATACCCCTTGATAGAATCCTGTACGTTGCAATTGATAATTCTTTTGAATAAACTCGGGAGTAGATTTTAAAGAGAACCAATCATTTACTTTGTATTCGATAGGAATTCCAATATTAAATCCATTGATTGGGATATATTCAGAGGAAACTAAATTTGACACATTGGTTATCAGGTAATTCTGGTTCCCACCTGCTTCTGCTCCTACATAAAACTGCGCCTTGGCTTGATAGGCTAACGACGTGAGGCTAAGGATTCCTGCAAAGAGCAGTAACTTACTTTTAATAATCATTATTTCTTTTATTTATTCTTAGTAAAGTACAATTATACAACAATATGTTTCACGAAATAGAAATACATTAATAAATTGTTACTTTTTATACTATTAGGCATCAACACCTGTTCCGCAGTGATTACAAAATAGCTGACAGATGATAGATATTAAAAAGTAGTAAGAATTAAAATTCCAATTCTCTGTATAGGAAAAACATTTATATATTTCTTGACAAACGTCACCTTAAACACTTGATGAGTAAAATTTATATTCACAATCGTTTCCAGGCTTTTATCATTCGATCTTTTCCTTGCAAATCTCTCTTTAGTTGAGTGGCAAAGCCATAGTTATTAAATGCCTCTAGGGTTTCTTTACCAAGTGCTTCATTTATCTCTACATATACCGTTCCATTATCGGCAAGGTGTGTTTGTGCAAAAAAGGCTATTTTATGATAGAATAGCAATGGGGTATTGTCGGGCACAAAAAGAGCCGTTGCAGGCTCGAAGTCTAGAACATTTTTGTGCATCATGTTTTTTTCTGCATCCTTAATATAGGGTGGGTTGCTAACAATCACTTGATACGAATCCAATTCCTTCCATTTAGTTTCATCAAGAATATCTATCTGTTTCAATGCTACATTTGCCCGGTAGTTATCAGAATTTATTTTGGCTACTTCCAAGGCTTTAGGGCTAATATCTATGGCAGTTAGACTTATGTTGAACAACTTTTTCTTCAATGTCAAAGGGATACAACCACTTCCGGTACCGATATCTAAAATTTTAAACGGAGAGAATGAATCTATTAAATTTATCGTATCTCTTACAATCCAGTCTACTAGCTCATCGGTTTCAGGACGCGGAATTAATACACTTTCATTTACTAGTAACTTGATGCCACCAAACCAAGCTTCCTTTAAAACATACTGCACAGGCTTACCAAGCATTAATTGCGCAAATATTTCCTCTAATCTTGTTTTCTGTTCGATTGTCAAAGGGCTAAACTGGTTTACTATTCGATCTGTTCGTACCATATTGGTAACATGTTCGAACGCCATGTCTAGAATTTTAGTTACTTCACTTTGATCATAAACAGTTAGCAATTCTTTTGTATACTGTTGATTGTATGTATAGATAGACATTCTGCAATGTTAGCGAAGATATTGCGGTGTAAGCGTTTTATTTAAAATGACTTATAAGCTTACATGAATCTAAGATTACGCTAATCCTTAGTTCCGTTCTTTATTTTAGTTGAGGAAGATAATGTGCGCTAACTTGTGTTTCTCAATTTCATTTTTAAGCCTTATACGTTTACTTATTACCCCTTCTTACTTCTTAATTCTTAATTCCTGATTCCTAATTCCTGCTCCAACCGCTATATTTGCCACAGTTATGAAGAATATCAGGAATTTTTGCATCATTGCACACATCGATCACGGTAAAAGTACATTGGCCGACCGTTTATTGGAACACACCAAAACAATTGGTGAACGAGATATGATGAACCAAGTGTTGGATGATATGGACTTGGAGCGCGAAAAAGGAATTACCATTAAAAGCCACGCCATACAGATAAATTACCCTTCCAAGGGAATTAACTATGTATTGAACCTAATAGACACGCCTGGCCACGTTGACTTTAGCTATGAAGTAAGCCGCGCATTGGCAGCTTGTGAGGGTGCATTGTTATTGGTGGACGCAAGCCAAGGTATTCAAGCACAAACTATCAGCAATTTGTATCTAGCCATTGAGAATGATTTAGAAATTATTCCCGTTATCAATAAAATTGATATGGACGGCGCCATGATTCCAGAGGTTCAAGACCAAATCATTGACTTAATTGGTTGTAAAGTAGACGATATATTGCTGGCTAGTGGTAAAAGTGGCATTGGTATCGAAGAAATACTAGAAGCTATCATTGCACGTATTCCTGCCCCAAAAGGAGATTATGATGCCCCATTGCAAGCTTTAATATTTGACAGTGTTTATAATAGTTTCAGGGGTATTATTATCTACTACCGTATTTTGAATGGGGTGCTAAAAAAGAATGACAAGATACGTTTCATTGCTTCGGGTTCTGATTACAATGCAGATGAAGTAGGTGTATTAAAATTGACCATGACTCCGAAAGAAGAAGTAAAAGCGGGTGATGTTGGCTATATTATAACCGGTATTAAAAATGCCAAAGAGGTGAAAGTGGGTGATACTATCACCCTTGCCAATAACCCTGGTGAATTGATAAATGGTTTTAAGGAGGTGAAGCCAATGGTATTTGCAGGTATATTTCCCGTGGAGACAGATGCCTTCGAGGAGTTGAGGGAATGTATGGATAAGTTGCAGTTGAATGATGCCTCTCTCACCTTCGAATTGGAAACGTCACAGGCATTGGGCTTTGGGTTCCGTTGCGGATTCTTAGGCTTGTTGCACATGGAGATTATTCAGGAGCGATTGGAACGTGAATTTAACCAAACTGTAATAACAACAGTTCCCAATGTGGGCTTTATTGCCTACACTTCTAAAGGTGACAAAGTAATTGTAAACAATCCCTCTGAAATGCCCGAACCAACTCGGATTGACCGGATAGAAGAGCCCTACATAAGGGCTCAGATTATTACTTCCCCAGATTATATTGGCAATATTATGACCCTTTGCTTGGGCAAAAGAGGCATATTGCTCAATCAATCCTACCTTACGCCTACTCGTGTAGAGCTAACTTTCGAATTACCTCTTACCGAGATAGTTTTCGATTTCTACGACAAACTTAAAAGCCAAACAAGGGGATATGCTTCCTTCGATTATACCCCAATTGGCATGAGAGATGCAGATATTGTAAAGATGGACATTTTACTGAATGGAGAGAAAGTGGATGCATTGAGTGCTTTGATACATAGAAGCAGGGCAGCGGACTTTGGTCGTAAACTTTGTGAGAAGTTAAAAGAGTTATTGACTAAACAACAGTTTCAGATTGCCATTCAAGCAGCTATTGGTGCTAAAGTTATAGCCCGTGAAAATATCAGCGCCATGAGAAAAGATGTTACCGCTAAATGCTATGGAGGTGACATCAGCCGTAAGCGCAAACTATTGGAAAAACAAAAAGAAGGAAAGAAACGTATGCGCCAGATTGGCAATGTGGAAGTTCCACAGGAGGCATTTTTGGCGGTACTTAAATTGGATTAGTTGTTAGTGGTTAGTTATTAGTTGTTAGACTAAGCGAAATTATTTACTACCCTAACATCTAATAACTAACAACTATGCTTCCTCTTTCTCCATCATTAAATATGCTTTCACAAATCCATCTAATTCGCCATCCATTACAGGTTGAATGTTGCCCACTTCAAAGTCTGTTCTGTGGTCTTTTATCATTTTATAGGGATGAAACACGTAGCTTCTTATCTGGCTACCCCATTCTATCTTTTTCTTCTTGGCATTATTGGCATCCAATGCTTCTTGTCTTTTTCTCAATTCCTCTTCATAAAGTCTGCTTTTCAGCATTTTGAGTGCCGTTTCTTTATTCTCACCTTGTGTCCGATGAATCTGGCATTCTACTACGTATCCACTTGGTTTATGCGTCAATCGTACAGAGGTTTCCACTTTATTTACGTTCTGTCCACCAGCACCCCCACTACGAGAGAATGCCCACTCTAAATCGTATTGATGAATCGTAATCTCAATACTATCATCTATAAGAGGATATACATAAACGCTGGCAAAGGAAGTGTGCCTACGGGCATTACTATCAAATGGGGAAATGCGAACTAGCCTGTGTACGCCACTCTCTGCCTTGGTAAACCCATAAGCAAAAGGACCATCAAATTGAATGGTAGCAGTTTTTATTCCTGCACCGTCTCCTGCCTGGTAATCTAATTCAGTTACTTTCCATCCTTGCTTTTGCCCATACATAATATACATACGCAAAAGCATATCAGCCCAATCCTGGCTTTCGGTACCTCCTGCGCCCGAATTAATCTGCACGATGGCAGGCATTTCGTCTTCGGGTTTGTTGAGCGTACTTTTAAATTCAGCATCTTCTACGGCATTTTGAGCCTTCTTATATGCTTCTTTTGTTTCTTCTTCGGTAGCATCTCCCTCTTTCCAAAACTCGAATAGCACAACAAAGTCCTCCACGGCAGTTTTCACTTGCTCGTAAAGCTTTATCCAGTATTCATTTACCTTTATTTCCTTCATGGTTTCTGTGGCACGGGTATTATCGTCCCAGAATCCAGCGGAAAGAGAAAGTTGGCGATCTTGTTCTACTTTGTTTTTGCGGTTAGCGTAGTCAAAGAAACCTCCCCAAGACAACTAAACGGTCTTTTATATCTTTAATTTGTTCTATCGTCATAGCGTGCAAAGTAATGGGTTATTTAAGGAAATATGAATTATGAAATATGAATTATAAAATCACCCCTATTTATACATATCTAACAGACAATTGGCGTCATATTCTCGTAGCCGCTTTTAATGACGGTAGAAATCATTTTAAACCTTTCAGTTGCATTAAACCAATGTATACGATGTGCGGGAATTACAATGCCACTGCCATCTGAAATACGATGTTTTATATCATCGATAATTACCTGCGCCGCTCCGTGTATGATTTGTATATAGGTGTCAAATGGAATTGATTTCTCCCCAATTTCTTCGCCTGCATCAAAAGACATCGCCGTAACGTTTCCGGTTGTTTTTCTTAATATCGTTCTACTCAATACAGCATTGGGAATATATTCTATTAATTGCGCTGTAATATGTGTAATCCCTTTTTCGAGTTCTCCATTTTTGTCTTGTCCAATTCTACCAATTTCTAACTTTTCTCCACTTTTCATATTCAAACTCTTTTTATTAATCGGTCAAAATTGACAACCACTCTATTACGGTGCAATACTACGAATATTATAGCTTAACTTATTTTTAAATTGATGGATACTTTTTTTTCCAATAAGTGAATTTTAAACCTCATATCTATTCTAATTTCTTTCTAGAAAATTCACTTTCAACATCTAAATCATTATTTAGGAATTTATATGTTGTTGCAGAACGTAGAAAATTTAAAAAGGATACGTAATATTCATCATATTTATTATAAGTATTGACAGCCTACCCAAAAAAAGAAACTTGTAACAGCCATTTTTTTATGAAATAGCATGTGAATAGTGCCTATAATTGCACGCAGCAGAAATTTATTATTAATAAAATGGATACCAGAGAGAAAGGATTGTTTAAGAAAATAATGCGCCAAACTGATGACGATAAATTGAGTACCTATCTCGCAAAGTTTATTGTTTGGATAGCAGTTTTCGTTACCCCCACTAAGTATTGGTATAGTATAGCTTATAATATCGCAAATATTTTTAGTACAATATCTAGAAAAGCATTGTGGAGCAATTGGTCTATCAAATTTCAGCGAGCACAAAGGCTAAACAGGCTACTTTCTTTTTTTACAAGAAGTGGAAGACCTTTTGATATCCCCTTAAAGATTACTGGTTTGGAGTTATTAGACAATACGACAAACGGGGTGGCAATATGCTCGGTACATTTACCTTTGATAAAAGTGGGCATCAGGGCGATATTAGATAGCGGTTTCCAGATTGATGCAATGATTGCTGCAAAATCGAGTCCGGATGGGAAAATGGCTTTTTGGGGTACAAATAAACGAGTGCCTATCATTCCAACTATTAATGCGTCTGTGTTAATTAAAACAAGAAGTATTCTAAAAAATAACGGATGTACTACTTTAATGATTGATACACATTTTGGAAGACCTTTGTCGCCTAATATGCTCCGTTTCTGTGGAAAGACAGGCACTAAAGTAGTTTTTTTATTAGCCGAATTATTAGATGACCATTCTGTTGCAATACAGCTTATTGCTCCACCTTTCCCATATTGCGAAGATGAAGATAAAGTGTTTAAGAATTTAACGGAACTTGACCGTCTGAGGAGTGAAATTCTAACTCGATACAAACAAAAAGACATTAGATTTAGCTGATAGCAACCATCTTAAAATATCATTTAACACAATAGACAACTACCTTCTTTCGGTAGGCTCACTTAATGTATAGAATGGTAAAAAAATAGGAATAAAACACGCGGAAGCAGTTTGAATTAATTATTTTTTGGGTAGGGTAAAATAAAAGCAGCTACCTACTCCTACTTCAGAGGTAACGCCAATACTTCCCCCATGGGTTTCAATAATCTTTTTGCAGATAGCCAACCCGATTCCCGTTCCATTATATTCAGTTTTTTTGTGTAGTCTCTGAAATATAACAAATATCTTATCGTAATATCTGGCATCTATCCCCAAACCATTGTCCCTTACCGTAATCTTCCACTCTGTTTCCTGTTCTGTTACCGCTATCTTAACGAGCGGTTCTCTTTTATTACTTTTGTATTTTAGGGCATTCCCAATCAAATTTTGAAACAATTGTACAATCTGGGTTCTTATTCCATATACTACAGGAAGTTGGCCTACCTCAATTGTTGCCTGTTCTTGTTTTATTATGGGCGACAAGGTTGTTAATACTTCATTTATTACATCAGACAACTGCACCTTCTTAATCTCTAGATGGGCACTGTCTACTCTAGAAAATTCGAGCAGATCAATAATCAATTGTTTCATTCTTTTAGATGAATCTATAGAATTATTTATAAACTCAATAGCCCGTTCATCTAACTGTTCTTGGTATTTTATTTTTAGAAGTTGTAGAGAGCCACTTATGTTTCGTAAAGGCTCTTGCAAATCGTGTGATGCTACATAAGCAAACCGTTCAAGTTCATTGTTATAAGATATAAGTTTCTGTGCTTTTAACACCAATTCATGATTTAATAGTTTCAATTCCTTTTCCTGTTCTTTTTTTTCAGTAATATCCTGAACTACCCCATACATTTTTAGCGGATTGCCTTCTTTGTCATAGGTAAACTTCCAATAGGAGCTGATATCCCTTATTTTGCCATCAGTTCTTATTATTTTAGAATCAAACTCCAGGTGATCCTTCTTTTCAATAAATGCCTCCTCCATCAGCTTTATCTTATGTCTATCATCTGGATGCAAAAACTGCTCACTTATTTCGTTTGTAATTTCTTGCCCATTCGGTTGAAGCCCATGTATTTTATAAAACCCATCAGACCATAAAAATTTGCCTGTTTTGTAATCGAGTTCCGAGCTCCCTATTTCAGCTAATAGTTCTGCTTGTGTAAGTAATTGTTGAATTTTTATAAGTTTTTCATTGGCTTCTATCTCTTCGGAAATATCAATGAACGAGTTGATGGTATTTGATGAACCGTTAGCATCAATAAAAAAATTTGAGAACATAATACATGGAAAGTAATCCCCGTTTTTTTTAATTCCGTGTACTTCCCCCCTAGCCTTTCCATTTATCGTTCTCTCGCGCTTTATTTTCAGGTATTCTTCACTTTTATCATCAAAAAAATCAGCCCTTTGTTTTTGTTTCATATCATCCAGGCTGTCATATCCAAACATTTTTATGGCCGCTTCATTCGCATCTATTACAGCACCATCTTTTCCTATTATAAATCCGTTAAGTGAGTTTTCTATGGTAGCCCTGTATTTCTTTTCGTTTTCAACTACAGTAGACTTCATTTCCTTTTCTTTGGTAACATTCTTCAAGCTTCCATACCATATAGTTCCTGACTCATCCCTTTCGGGCTTTGCCGTTATGTTTATCCAAATAATTCCTTTTTCTGTATGATTATACCTTAGGTCGAAGTCTACGATGCTTAAGGTTTGTGCTGATGATACGAAAATCCTTTTCAACCCAAAAGCATCTTGTTTGTGTATCTTGGAAATGATTAGGGAAGAATTTGAAACTATCTCAGGGGCATTATATCCCAAAAGTGCAAACGCAGATTCTGTTATATATGGAAATGCTAGTTGCCCGTTATCAAAGATTTGTAGCTGAAATAAAACTACTGGCAAGCGCTGAAGCATTTTTTCGATGGGCTGCATTAAAAATATTTAAAGCGTAAATTTTAATGAAAAGCAGTTGCATACATCCATTAATAATAAAGAAGTACCCTAGTAATAAAAGTGTATATATTATTAACTGTTATGTTGTTGAGTGCAATGTAGGAAAAATATTTTGGTTTAATATTAAGGCAAAAAAATTTGCTCTTTTACTAACATAAAAGAGTTGCTCAGGTTGCTGATTACAGTAAGTATAGTATCAATCGGCAAGGACGACTAATGCTGAGGCACTGTTAACGTAAAAAGGTATCATTTAAAGCTAATAAAAGGCTCTTCTAGTAATAAAAGGTATCTTTCTTCGCGACAAATGGCACCTTCTAGCAATAAAAGGTCATTTTAAAATGAAATAAATGACCTTCTAGTAATAAAAGGTATCTTTCTTCGCGACAAATGGTACCTTCTAGCAATAAAAGGTCATTTTAA
>CAISCV010000164.1 GCA_903883945.1 uncultured Chitinophagaceae bacterium
CATAATATTTTATGTTGAAAGAGAATAAATCAAGCAAATACCTGTATTTGAAGTAGTTGAGGATTGTAGTAGAGTTCTATTGCAAAATCTGGGTTATAAGGGTCAACAACCTTCCAAAGGTTGTTGACCCACCTCTCGACTATCAATTAACTACAATACAATATTCTGCAACAAATCACTCTTATCCAGATGATATGTATTGTAGTGCAAACCACGGCATTCTTTTCTAAACTGAAACCTTTACACATCTGGTACTGTTTTATGTACTATGTATGCAAATAAAATATCTAACCGGTAAAGACACTCCTTTATTTCTTTATTCCAAACTACTTATCTTCGTTTGAATCATACATGTAAAACAAAATTATGGAAACATTAATTGTTCACACGGCTACTAAAGAAGAACTTAAAGTAGTAAAAGGCATCATGAAAGCCCTACGGGTAAAATATGAAGAAAGCCCCTATAAAACAGAATATGTTGCCAAAATAGAAAAAGGAAAAGCAGATGTGCAAGCCGGAAGGACAACCAAAATATCATTAGACGAGATATGGAAATAGAACTAACTGTTGCCGCTAAAAAAGACTTAGAACAATGGAAGAAAAGCGGCGATAGTAATGCACTAAAGCGGATTAAATTGCTGTTATCTTCAATTATCGAAACTCCTTATGAGGGCATTGGAAAGCCAGAAGCACTAAAATATCAGTTAATTGGTTTGTGGTCTAGAAGAATAACACAGGAAGATAGATTGGTATACGAAATTAAAGAAGAGACCATCATTGTTTACTCATTAAAAGGGCACTACAGAAAAAGTTAATATCTTCCCCAAATAAAAAGAGGGTCAACAATCTTCCAAAGGTTGTTGACCCTCCTCTCGACTAACAATTAACTACAACACAATATTCTGCAACAATTCACTCTTACTAAGATGGTCTGTGTTGTAATGCAATCCACGGCTTTCCTTCCTGAATTCAGCACCCTTTACAATCAGATAACCAACAGTAATCAGGTTGCGTAGTTCACATAATTGAGGAGAAACCTTAGTCGCGCGGTAGAGTTCTTCGGTTTCTTCATATAATAAATCCAAACGGCGCATGGCTCTTCTCAAACGGACATCGGTACGAACAATGCCCACATAATCGCTCATTATCTGCTCTAGTTCCTTGCGGGTCTGGGTAATCAAAATCATTTCTTTGGGAGCCGAAGTACCCTTTGCAATCCAGTCGGGTAACTGTGCAGGCAAATGATTCTCAGTGTTTATCTTATCAATCAAAGTTAAACTATCCAAAAAACAACGCTCACCAAACACCATCGCTTCCAGTAAACTATTACTAGCCAAACGGTTAGCGCCATGTAAACCAGTACTGGCACATTCACCACAGGCATACAAATGCTTGATAGAAGTACGTCCCATTTCATCCGTTTTAATACCCCCGCAACTATAATGTGCAGCAGGTGCAACAGGAATCATCTGTTTAGAAACATCAATGCCAATGCTCAAACACTTTTCATAAATATTAGGAAAATGATGGATAAACTTTTCCTGATCCATGTGGGTACAATCGAGATATACATGCTCGGTACCATTCTTTTTCATCTCATTATCTATCGCTCTCGCCACAATATCCCGTGGAGCAAGGTCTTTTCGATGGTCATAATGCGCCATAAAAGCCTCGCCATTCTTGTTGCGAAGAATGCCTCCATCTCCACGGACGGCCTCAGTAATTAAAAAAGAAGGAGACACACCTGGCTCAAACAAAGCAGTGGGATGAAATTGAATGAACTCCATATTTTCTATTCTGCCCTTCGCCCTGTAAACCATTGCCACACCATCACCTGTTGCAATCTTAGGATTAGTAGTAGTCCGATAAACCTGACCATTACCACCTGTTGCTAATAAAGTAATCTTGGACGTAATCTTTTCTACCTGATTAGAATTTACATTCAACACATATACCCCATAGCAAGTAATATCAGTGGTAGATTTGGTAACGAGATAACCCAGATGGTGCTGTGTAATAATATCTATCACAAAGCAATGCTTGATGAGGTTAATGTTGGGCAACTTACCCAATTCATTCAATAAAGCTCTTTCTATCTCTAAACCAGTAACATCTTTATGGTGTAATATCCTGTTCTCACTATGTCCCCCTTCCTTGCCAAGTGAATATTCGCCAGACTCTTCCTTGTCAAACCTAGCCCCGTATTCAATGATTTCTTTAATGCGTTCAGGTCCTTCTTTCACCACAATCTCCACAATCTTTTCATTGCAAAGTCCATCGCCCGCAATCAGGGTATCTTCAATATGCTTGTCGTAACTATCTTTCTCATCATCCCATACGCCAGCAATACCCCCTTGGGCATACTTGGTATTTGTTTCGTCGGCACTGGTTTTGGTAATAACAATAATCTGCTTATTAGGAAAGTGTTTTGCCATCTTCAAGGCATACGTCAGTCCTGCGACCCCACTACCAATCACCAAAAAGTCTGTTTCCATGTTTGTTATTTTAAGGAAGTAATAAGTATTAGGTATTAAGTGATAGGTTAAAATACTGAATACCTATTACCTAATACTTTCAACTTCTTATGCTTCCACCCACGCCTCGTTTTCTTTCAATAGATTAATCAACTCATCCACCGCGATGGCACTATCAATGTTTTTCTTCACCACTTCCTTTCCTTTGTAGAGGGTAATCTTACCCACACCGCTGCCCACATAACCAAAGTCGGCATCAGCCATTTCGCCAGGACCATTCACAATACAACCCATAATGGCAATCTTCACACCCTTGAGGTGATTGGTTACGCTGCGAATTTTAGCAGTTGTTTCCTGCAAATCGAACAAGGTTCTACCACAGCTCGGGCAGCTGATATATTCTGTTTTAGAAATTCGCACCCTAGTAGCCTGAAGAATCGTGAACGCCGTAGAATTGATAAACTGCTCAGGAGAAGTATTACTGGTATAAGTCCTTCCCTCTGTGTTCTGTAAACCAGAAACTTGTGACTTGTAACTTTCCGTTGTCATTCCCAAACAAATACCATCTCCAAAACCATCCAATAATAAGGCACCAGCTTCGGTGGCATAATGTATTAAATGTTCATCGGCGGTTTGCCAACTACTATTAACTGATAAGATTACAGGATTCTCAATGTTATTATTCTTTAACTCCATCACCATACGGCGAACACTTTGCATGGCATTTTTATTGGAAGAAGACAAACAAAGCACAGCAGTCTTATCGATTTTAATCTTCTCCAGTAAACGCTCAAGCGAGGGCTGATTAGCATTCTCTGAATAACAATCTATCTCTACAAAGTTTATCCCGGATGATTTCTCAACACTAGCATCCAGATATTTATTACCATCAAACAGTGGGAAGAACTTGGTTTTATCCTCAGCAACCTGCCAAGTAGTATAATAGCTTATTACCTTCAAAGTACCTGGCAAGGCAAAATCAACAGCCTTATCAGCCGTAAAAATATAATCCGCCGCACCATCGCTGATGTTCCACTTATCACTCACTTCATTGTAGGTATAGCCAATGCTTTGCAGACTATCGGGGGTAATCGTTTCTAGTTTACTAAGGTCTGCAATTACCACTGGCACATGATGCCCGCCAATATTATCAACCGCAAAAGTCTTTCTACGAGAATAGCTGAATGGGTTGTATGGTACTTTGTCTATTGTTGGTATGCTTTGGTTTACCGTTGACCGTTTACCGTTTACCGTTGAACCTCCATCGGTTAACGGTTGACGGTTAACGGAATACCTTTTAACTAAGTCACGGCATACAGGTATCTCCAGTTCCGGATCTTCGGTAAGGCTCACACGTATCGTATCGCCGATGCCATCTTCCAATAAAGTCCCAATACCTACTGCACTCTTCACGCGTCCATCCTCACCATCACCTGCTTCGGTAACACCCAAATGTAATGGATAACACTCCCCAAACTCCGCATCCATATGTTGAATCAGCAATCGATAAGCCTGCACCATCACCTGCGTATTACTAGCTTTCATACTCAGAATAATGTTGTGATAGCTTTCGCCCCGTGCAATCCGCAGGAACTCCATCGCACTTTCCACCATGCCCATCGGGGTATCGCCATAGCGGCTCATAATTCGGTCGCTCAGGCTACCGTGATTAGTACCAATCCGCATGGCAGTGCCATATTCCCTACAAATCTTCACCAGCGGCGTAAACCTTTCCCGTATCCGATCAATCTCCTCTGCATATTCAGTATCGGTATAATCTATCTGTTCAAACTTCTTTTTATCTACATAATTGCCAGGGTTCACACGCACTTTCTCTACAATCCTAGCGGCAATTTCAGCAGCATTGGGCGTAAAGTGAATGTCGGCAATGAGTGGAACATTATAGCCACGCTTGCGCAATTCGTTCTTGATATTCAACAAGTTCTCTGCTTCCTTTTTACTAGGGGCCGTAATACGCACCAATTCCGAGCCCGCCTCAATACAACGTATAGTTTGCTCCACGGTTGCCATTGTATCCATGGTGTAGGTGGTAGTCATCGTTTGCACCCGAATAGGGTGACCGTTACCAAGTAGCAAATCGCCAATCTTTACTTCCTTCGTTATCAAACGGTTGTATTCGGTGAGAGAATTACAATAAAGCTGCATAATATTTTGATGTGTCTTTAGCTAAGACAGATGATTAAAAGTACAATAGCTGCAAATAAACAACGTTTTTGGGAGTAAACGGTTTACAACGCTAAGCTGTATTGTTATTTGATAATGATAACAACCATATGGACAATAGAGTAAAACAAAATTTAATTTAAACCAACAGGCCTTAGTCTTTCTTATCAAAAAGTATATTCTGTATTGGTCGTGGTATGTGTTTGATTATTTTATTAACCTTATAAGATTTGTTTATAAAGGTGTTTACTGGCTTGTGAAATTCTTGATGAATCTCTATTTCAGCCTCTAAAGAGTCCCCCTTAGCAAATTGTTCTCCATTATCAATAAGTGTTGTAAAATTAGAATCTCCCATTTTGGCCGAAATTTTATTACCCTCGTAATAAAACTCCCACTTCATACTCTTATCAAATGAAAGTCGAACAATATTTAGCATCCCAATCTTGGTTATTAACCGTTCGTCTTGCATTATAACCTCCTCTTCAATACTGGCTATATCAGCAAACTCATCTTTCTGAATTTGAACTATTGGATTATCTTTTTTACCTAATAATTCAAAACCGGTAACCTTGTCATCGTTATTTAATGTTTTAAACTCTTGTGAAATGGAATCTCGAACAGCCTTATTGCTTTCATAAATATTATAAACTCTGTTATCTATATATATTACATTTCCTTTAACATTTTCAATCTTTGTAGTATCACCTTTTACTTCCAAAATTTTTGCCTTCTTGCCCTTCAAAAACTTAGTTAGTCCATATATCCCAGTAACAACTGTTACCAAACCACTCGCAATTTCAATATTTTCTTTTGTAAAAAGATTCTCAATGGAGTTTATTAGGTTTGATTCTATTACAAGGTGAACCAAAAAACTACCCTCATTAAGAGCATTAACTTTAATTTCAACCTTTCTGTCAGTCTTGAGTTCTTTATTTACTTCTTGAATGATATTAGTAAAATGCAATAAGCTATTTATTAGAGTATTAGCTTCTATTTGATGTGTATCTCCATCAAATTTTATTTTTATATCTTCCGTTAAAGATTCATTTATCTGAGGCAGTAAATTCATAATTTATCAAGAATTAGGTGTAAAGGTAGGTTGTTCTTAAATCTACCAATCAAAGATTATCCCCCATCCCAAACAACCACCCTTTGCTTTCTCTCTACAACTGATATACCCTATAAATCCTTTCTTTCCATTCCCTAAACCTATGCTACCGCCTATCATTAACCCAACCGTACTATTTCAGAAAAATAGAATGCCATCAATGATGTTATTTTCCCTATTCCAATTAACCGGATAGGCATCAATGACTTCATTAACTTCATCTCTAATACATAGGACTGTGTAAATAATCTGGTTTCCGCCTACGTTAAAAAAGAGGATAGGGCAAATAACCTTGCGGATGGTACCTTCACAAATAGCCTAGGTATCAATAAGCTTACTTATGCCTACGTTAATAAAAAGGATGGGACAAACAACGTTGTGCAGGGCACCTTCAAAAATAACACAGGCGTAAGTAAGTGTGTTTATGCCTAAATTAAAAAAAAGGATAAGGCAAATAACGTTGTGGGTGGTACCTTCAAAAATAACATAGGCGGAAACAGAGCTATCTATACCAATAAACAAACTAGCTTAGTGCTAGATTTTATTTTTCATACCCTCCGTTATTCTACCCTATAAACTGTAAAAATCCGTTACTACAATGTTATTCTTACTTCCTATTACCCACAACCTATCCCTGCCTAACCCTTTTTCCGTTAATTTAGCCGCTTTCTAAATAGAGATACTATGAGTTTGAGTGCAGACATTAAAAAGATACAGCGGCGTTTTGTTCCGCAAGATTTCATCGTGACCACCTGGGAAAGCCTTGAGCCTTTTTTTAAGGCTTTATTGGAAAGGGAGATTAATAGCAGTGAAGATTTGGAGCAATGGTTGAAGGATTCAAGCGAAATGGAAGCGGTAATTAGTGAAGATGCTTGCTGGAGACAGATAAAGATGACTTGCGATACCACAGACAAAGCCCTCGAAGAATCCTTTACTTTCTTTTGTATGGAGCTTCAGCCGAAGCTGCAACCGTATGCTGATGCGTTGAATAAGAAGCTGATTGCTTCTCCGTTTACCAAGGAGTTGGATCAGGATAAGTTCTTTACTTACCTGCGTAGCGTGAAAAAAAGTATTGATTTGTTTAGGGAAGAAAACATTCCGTTGCAAGCCGAACTAAGCGTGATGCAACAACAATATGGCGCTATTGCTGGTAAAATGACGGTGGAAGTGAACGGGCAGGAATATACACTTCAACAAGCCGCTAAGTTCTTGGAAAGTGAGGACAGAAGTTTGCGTGAAGAAGTTTACAGAAAGATACAAGACCGTCGCTTGCAGGATAAGCAAGCGATGCACGATTTGTATAGTACGCTCATTGCAAAGCGTCACCAGATGGCACTGAATGCGGGGTTTGCTAACTATAGGGATTATAAGTTTGTGGAGTTAGGTCGGTTCGATTACACCAAAGAAGATTGTTACCAGTTTCATGAAGCGGTTAAGTTGCATGTGCTTCCTTTGATAGATAAAATTTATGCGAAGAAGAAACAAAAGCTTGGCTTGGATACCTTGAGACCTTGGGATACAGAGGCTGAACCTGCTGGCATTAAACCGTTGAAACCCTTTACTACTGGTCAGGATTTGTTGATGAAGTCCGAAGCTTGCTTCGAGCAGCTGAATCCTTTCTTCGCCGATTGTCTGCGTAAGATGGATGAACTGAAACACTTCGATCTAGAGAGCAGAAAGGGCAAAGCACCCGGTGGTTACAACTGTCCGTTGGCTGAAAGTGGCGCACCCTTCATCTTTATGAATGCTGCCGGACAAATGAGCGATGTAACGACGATGGTTCATGAAGGTGGTCATGCCATTCATTCTTTCCTATCCCATAATCTGGAGTTGAGTGCTTTTAAAGAGTATCCAATGGAGATTGCGGAAGTGGCAAGTATGTCGATGGAACTGTTTAGCATGAATCATTGGGAGAGCTTCTTTGAGAATGCCGATGATTTAAAACGTGCCAAAGAACACCAGTTAGAACGTACCATCACGATCTTCCCTTGGATAGCCATCATTGATAAGTTTCAACATTGGGTATATGAAAATCCTGCTCATACCATCGAAGAAAGAACGGCCACTTGGTCGGCGATATTGAAAGAGTTTTCTACCAATGCTATTGATTTCACAGGGTTGGATATGTACAGAGAAATTGCTTGGCAGCGTCAGTTGCATTTGTTCGAAGTGCCTTTTTATTACATCGAATATGGCATTGCCCAGCTTGGGGCCATCGGTTTGTGGATGCAATACAAGAAAAATCCACAGCAAGCTTTGCAGAATTATATCAATGCATTAAGTTTGGGTGGCACAAAGACATTGCCTGTTTTGTATGAGACAGCAGGTTTGAAGTTTGACTTATCGCCCGATTATATAAAGACCTTGATGGAATTTACCAATGAGGAAATGGAAAAACTGTAATGGTTATTTGTAACAAATAAGTAAGTAATGAGTGAAGAAAAGAGTTTGAATTTTATAGAAGAGATAGTGGAAGCAGACTTAGCGAGTGGTAAGCATCAATCTATCCTCACACGTTTTCCGCCAGAACCTAATGGGTATCTGCATATTGGTCATGCTAAAAGTATCTGCCTGAACTTTGGTTTGGCAAAGAAATATGGTGGCGCCACCAATCTCCGTTTTGATGATACCAACCCCGTAACAGAAGATACAGAGTATGTGGATAGCATTAAAGAGGATATTAAATGGTTGTTGGAAGGAACGGGA
>CAISCV010000165.1 GCA_903883945.1 uncultured Chitinophagaceae bacterium
CTCCTCCTGTTAGATTGATGAATGCTTGAGCAGGTCCATCTGATGCAAAGTATTGTCTTACCCCAAGCTCAATATCGTAATATGGATTTCTAAACCCTCCTGTTGCACTACCAGAAAAGCCTAGTTTAAGTTCGCCCCCCATTACCCCGTAACCAATGTTTGGCCAAGGAGCACCTCTATTTGAGTATAAGGGGATAATTAAAGACCCAGTAAGCGATACGTGATTAACTGCATCTAGATCAGTAAAGAAATAACTTAGTCCTGCTTTGGCATCACCCAAACCTGCTGCTATATAAGTGTTTTTGGTGCCAGTAGTGTTGTTGTCTACTTGAACTACAAAAGGGACGTTGAATAAAAAGTCCCACTTTCTGTTTAGTCCATATCCTCCTGACAAGCCAAAGTAATGCGAACTAAAGTTGCCATTAGGATAGGCAGAATAGGCACTATTTTTATTCCAGTAGCCATTGGCATTATAATAATTATAGCCAGGAATCAGCATCCAACGTCCGGTTCCAATAGGAAATCCAGCCCATACTGATTGTGCTAAGGCTATGCTGACTATAAGTAGTAATGTTATTCTTTTCATTGATTGTATTTGAAAGTATCTCTTTTAAAACGGAAGTTTCAATGTTTCTTTTATCCAATTATTTTCAAAAATATAGAATGATTCGTCAATTCCAGTTTCATTATCTGCACAACTGTATATTTCTCTTTTATTACTAAGCACCTGATTGTAAAAATTGTAAGCGCATTGAGGTAAACTAGTAGAGCTCTTGAGAGAAATACCAATAAGAATCGGGCATTTGATCATGGGAGCAAAGCTTAAAGGATCGAAGTAATCCCACACCTTAAAGAAATTATCAAGCCCTGTTCTATTAGCATTACAGTAAGTTTTTATTGGACCAATAGGCCAGGGAACTTGTTGTTTTACTTCTCCAATAGTAATTACAGTTCTCATATCTATCAGGGTTGGTCTATCCATCATCACTCCCTTTATCCTATTGTCAAAAGCTGCTACAATGGCTGCTAATCCTGCTCCTTGTCCAATTCCCGTAACAATTATTTTGGATGCATCTAATTTAAGGTCGGTGTTTTTGCAAATAAAATCAATCCCTCGAAGACAGTCCATATACTCAGCACGATAAATATAGCTCTCTCGACTGTAAAGGTCTTTGGTAAGATAAGAGTCAAAACTGAGTTTACCCATATCGGCACTATTTCCAAATCCCCTTGCATCTAAAGAGAGAACAGCCATATCATTTCTAGAGTCTGGACTAGCCGTAGTTGCGTAGTCTGGAAGCTTATATAACACAGGGCATTTACTACGTCGCTTTGGTACACTCAACCAACCACGTATGGCAACATTGCCTGTAGACTGAAACTCTACCGAGTAAATGTCATTACTTACGGTAGATATATCTCCCCGGCGGGTAACTTTAAAGGAAGGATTGATATTAGCTAATTCGCTACGCGCATTATCCCAAAAAGTAGTAAAGTCTAACGGACGAACACCTGTAGGCTTAATCTTCTCGGGTTCAACAGCAAAAATGTAGTAAAGAGATTGACTGTAGTGATTGGTGGCAATACTGAAATAGATAGTATAAAAACCTGTAGGTAATTTTGCTACATCTATCGATACCTCCTTGTCAAAAGTGC
>CAISCV010000166.1 GCA_903883945.1 uncultured Chitinophagaceae bacterium
AAGTTTGTAAAAATTTTTCACGCCGTTTCTTTTTTTAGTTTGATTTTGCTACCCTCACTCGTTCCGTTCAGATAACAGTGTAAAACTGCGTTTATAATCACCCCTGGGAAATACCAACAAATCAGTATTTTGTTAGCTTTTATATAACTATTTCGTCAATTTTGGGGATTTTTGTGAGTCTTGGGTGGACAAGTTGGTTGGAAAGACGAAATAATGAGGATGAATTCTCGTTTCAGAAATGGACAGATATTAGTTATTTTGAAATAGATTTGAACATCCAACCACCCTAATATGAGTACATTCTCAAACAGAAAATCAAGCCAGTCAGTAGCCGCCTCAAAGCCTAGATTCGACTTTCATTTCCTGATCTATCTATTATATCTGGCCGTGTTTTACATGCCTACATTAGGGAGTATTGAAATCATTGGCCCACAATGGTTTTATTTAAGTGGATTGAACTTATTGGTGCTGCTATTAATTCTTTTCGATAAAAACAGATATGGCAATGCCTTATCCTTAGTATTGAAACACTGGGCTACCATCCTATTCCTGGTTTTTCTGCTCTGGGCTAGCTTTTCTATCACATATGCGCTAAACAAGCAGGAAACACTGGTCTGCCTCGCGCGATTGGTTACGCATGTGATTGCTTTTATTAATATCGCCGTTTTAGCGATGGGGAGATTGGATCATTTGAAAAAAGTGTTTGTCCTTTTCTCGATCCTGCTTTTTGGGGAATCGGTCTATACTATCTATACATTCTTTCAGTACCTCCCGGAAGCTACGGATTTAAATAATTTAATTGTAGGCCACCTACCAGGTAATACAGGCAATAAGAATATAATGGCCGCTAGTATACTAATAAAAATTCCTTTTTGCTTGTACTGCATTTATATATCAAAATTAGAAGGGAAAATTTTACACCTGATTTCTTTATTCTTTGGTTTACTTGCTTTATTCATCTTAAATACACGTTCTACTTTTGTATCACTCATATTAATAGTAATTATTTACCTCGTTTTTTGTTTCCTGGAATATAGAAACAAAAAGGAAGTCAAAACTTTGATCTGGAATTTTAGTTATTTCTTAATCCCTATCATTGCCGGAATTTTAGTTTCTCAAGTGATTTTAACTAATGCTTTAGAAAGTTTTAATCATACAGCATCATCAATTGGTGATTATGGAACGGTAGCAAAAAGGATTGAATCCATTGGGTTTAATAGTGAAGGCTCTGGAGGACGTACGGATTTATGGAATGCTGCAGTTTCATTTACAAAAAAACATCCTATTGCAGGTGGAGGATATGGCAACTGGAAAGTATTTTGTAACCAATATACCAGTGAGTGGTTGAACGATATTATGGTGCCACACCATTCGCATAACGACTTTATTGAAACCACAGCAGAATTGGGTTTGGTAGGCGGACTACTCTACTTAGGTATATTTGTTTGTCTGGCATTTTACATTTTACAGATCTGGCGTTCTCAAACCAGTTCCGAAATAAAAACCATCGCTACTTTTTTATTGATGGGATTAGTAGGTTATGCTATTGACGCTGCTTTAAATTTTCCCGCCGAAAGAACAGTGATGCAAGTGCTGCTAGAAATAGTCATTGGATTTATCATTGTGGTATCAGTAATGTCGAAAGGAGAAATAGCTAAGACCGACAAAACAAACCCTGTAATTGTTACCTGGTTTGCTTCTGCTTATATCACTCTGATGTTATTGTTTTCCATTCCAAGTATTGGAATCAACTATCTTACTTTTCAATCTATGAGGGGACAGCTTTATTTAATGGCGGAAATTAGTAAAGACCCTACTTTATCTTTAGCACAAATGCAGGGATTTTTTGCGAATGCAAATACCAAAATTCCGAATTTAACTTGTAGTGGAGATTTAGCTATCGACGCTGCCATTTCTCGTTATTATATCAAAGAAAAAAAATACGATAGTGCAATTGTTATTCTGGATAAGAGTAAAAATGCAAGTCCTTATTTGTATTACAATGAATTTTTAAAGGGACTCATTTATATTCAAACTAATAAATTTGATAGTGCTTATAAATATTGTAAACTGGCATTTTATAACAGGCCGAGAAGTCAGTCGTATTTTTTAAATATGATGGTGATAGCCTATCAGCAAAAAGATTCAGCCGAATTAAATAAAGTATTTACTACTTATATTAAATTTCGTGACGAATCCTATCCCTATAAGATCTATTTAAATGGCATGGTAGATTTAACCAGGAA
>CAISCV010000167.1 GCA_903883945.1 uncultured Chitinophagaceae bacterium
CAGGTTGAATCATCCAGAAATGTCTGATAAAATTTTATTGAATTCACACCAACAAACTTTGAATTTATAATCATTTGGCTAAAATAGCCCATTGGTAGATAATGTGCGACCTAAGCGTATATACCTATAAAACTATTTAGATTACAATGTACTAAGTTAAATTAGCTAATATTCTTTATGGAGAATCATTGAGACTAAGGTCCTTTTAATTGTAATCTCTATAAACGCTCATTTAGAAGATTAACTATAAAACAAGCCCAAATAAGCAAGTTAGAGATTAAATCAAATTTTATGGTAATGTTCATAAGCAAAATAACAATATTAAACACATAAAAAAGGGCAATGCACTTTAATAGGGGACTAGTGGGTGGGTATTTTTTAGTGTTGAGATTTTTATAGCTAGGAAGGTATATAGCCTAAATCTGGTATCAAGTTGCCACCATCAGCTGCGGTCGTTGCTAAAACATCACAACGATTGTTCATGGCATTATCTGCATGGCCTTTTACCCATACAAATTTTATTTTGAACTTTCGGGATAGATGAAAGTAACGAGTCCATAAGTCTTTGTTCTTCTTGCCTCCTTTAAAGTCGGTTCTCATCCATCCATCTAGCCAACGCTTTTCAACACTATCTACAATATATTTACTATCGGTATAAATAGTCACAGGAATATCGTGTCTTGTAAGGCTTTCAAGGGCAACTATTACGCCCATTAGTTCCATTCGGTTATTGGTAGTTAGTTTAAATCCTTGAGAGAACTCCTTTATTTTCTCTCCCCATTGCAAAATAACACCATATCCCCCTGGCCCAGGATTGCCACGTGAAGAACCATCTGTATAAATAATAAGTGGATGAGACATGTTAGTTGTTAATGGTTAGTTTTTAGAGCTAGGTATTAAATGGTAGATTAAAATAGCAGCCCCATATTAGTAAGCTAGAATCTTGTATAATAAATACAATTATTTATTATACAAGATTCTACTGCTAATCACTAATCACTTACAACTATAGATAATGGTACCAAGTACGGTTTAAATCCCAGTTTTCAAACTCTTTCACTACATCACTTAAGAAACTAGATCCCATACTTCCATCTATAATACGATGGTCGTAGCTGAGAGATAGATACATCATGTGTCTGATCCCAATAGTGTCATTAGTTGGCGATTCAATAACTACGGGTCTCTTTTTAATAGCTCCTACAGCAAGTATGGCAACCTGTGGTTGATTGATAATTGGTGTACCCATCAAAGTGCCGAAAGTTCCCACATTTGTAAATGTAAAAGTTCCACCGCTTACATCATCTGGCTTCAATTGATTGCTTCTAGCATCTGTAGCTAATTTGTTTACCGCTGCACTTAATCCTACTATATTCAACTGATCGGCACCTTTAATAACAGGCACAATTAAGTTTCCTGTAGGTAAAGCAGTTGCCATACCAATATTCAAATCTTTTTTAATAATGATTTTATCACCTTCAACAGATGCATTTAATAGTGGGTAGCGTTTTAATACTTTAACCAAACAATCAATGAACATGGGGGTGAATGTGATTTTCGTACCTTCTCTTCTTTCAAAGTCTTGTTTTACACGATCCCTCCACAGAACCATATTGGTTACATCTGCTTCTGCGAAACTAGTCACGTGTGGACTCGTTTGTACACTATCCACCATGTGTTTTGCAATAAGTTTACGCATCCTGTCCATTTCAATAATTTCTACATTACCAGAAGGATGGGCAGAAGTAGGAGAGGTGTACTTACCGGAACCACCCTCTGCCAAGGTAACCAAAGGAACCGTAGGTGCAGTAGGTTGAACCATATATACAGGTACTTTTGATGCTTGTTCTACAGGAGTAATAACAGGTACAACATGAGGCGACTCAACTATTGGGGCTATCGCAACTGGCTCAATTACAGGTTGTGTGATTTCAAGAACAGGTTCTGGCACAACCGTATGTGCTGGAGCAAGTGGTGTTTCAATAATGGGTTGTGGTACAGGCGCTTTTTCGTAAACAGGAGCAACATACACAGGCTCAACATGAGGTACTTGCTCTACAACTGAAGCAATATATGCTGGTTCAACAACAGGCTGTGGCGCTTCATAAACAGGCGTTTGAGCAATCGGCTCCTGCAATGCCTCTGTAATTGGTTCAGGTACTGTTGGTGCTGTATAAATGGGTTGAATTGCCGGCTCATTTATTGGCTCATGAACAGGCTCAATAATGGGCTGAGGTACATAAAATGTTTCAACAGGTTGCGGATTAATAACAGACTCAACAATAGGTTGCGGATAAATAACAGGCTGCTCAACGATAGGCTGAGGAGCAATATAAACGGGGGCATCTGCTGTCTTTTGAAGTACTACTTGCTGTATTGGTGTTGGAATCTCTACGGCAGGTTGTTGAAATACCTGTGCAGCAGACTCCTGTACATAAACTACTTGTGGGGTTGGAACATAAGAAGAAACTTTTCCGGCTCGTTTATCAGCTATATATTGAATAATGTCTTTTTTAGAAACACGTCCATCAGCACCAGTACCAGGGATTCTTTCCAATTCGCTCAAACTAATACCTTCACTATTAGCGATATTTAAAACTAAAGGAGAGAAAAATCTATTGTTACCGGTTGTCATCTTAGGTGTGTTTTGTGTCGGTAGAAAGGGAATTTGTTCTTCAACAGATTGTTGAACAGGAGTTTCGACAGTGGGGTTTGGCTCTGTAACAAAAACAGGTTTAGGTGCTTCTACAATGGGTACTGGTACTGCCTCCTCTTTAGAAAGGGATAATACAGTGTCGGTTGTAGCAGTTGCGCTCGTTTCAATTTTAGCTATCACATTTCCAACGGGTACCACATTGTTTACTGGGTATAATATCTCGGTTATAACACCTGAAATGGGCGATGGTATTTCACTATCAACTTTGTCTGTAGCAATATCAAGCACTGTTTCATCCATCTTTACAGAATCACCCACGTTCTTGTGCCATTTAAGTATAGTGGCTTCCATTATACTCTCGCCCATTTTAGGCATTATTAAATCAATTATAGCCATACAAACAGTTTATTTTTTGATCAATTATTGACCCTTAAAATCTTAAAACTTTTAGTCCATTTCACAAGCAACCTACTGCATAAAAATGCTTTTTTAGGGCAATTTTTTGATTAGACAGTATTTGTCACTGTTCAAAAGTATATTTTTGAAACCGAAAGTTGTTCAATGGTTATCCACATATTGTTATTCTAAGCATATTTAGGGCATTTATACCCGTTAATTGTATATTTCTGTCTCTTGTATACCTGAAATCGAAGCGCTTAGCAATGGTTTCCCCCTTTTTGGCAATGGCTATCCATACCATTCCAACTGGTTTTTCTTTTGTTCCTCCATCGGGTCCCATAATACCGCTTACTGCAATACTGTAATCGGTGTCCATTATTTCGCGTACGCTTTCAGCCATTATTTTCACGGTTTCTTCGCTTACTGCTCCAACAGTTTCTAGGATACGTTCTGGCACCTGTAATACTTTCGTTTTTATGCTGTTGTCATAGCTCACCACCGTACCTTTAAAATAAGCGGATGCCCCCGGCATAGAGGTTAGTAAGTGTGCAATATACCCTCCGGTACAACTCTCTGCAGTAGCAAGGGTCGCTTTTTTTTCCTTTAATATTTCAGCTACTACCACTTCTATTGGCAAGTCTTCATCAATCACCAAAAACTCCTTTACCCTTTCTTTAAATGCTTGAAAGTGTGTGTCTAATTCCTTAGTTAATAAGTCTTTATCCTCTCCTGAAGCTGTAAGCCTTAACCTAACCATCCCAGAATTGGGTAGGTATGCTAGTTTTATAAAGGGAGGTAATGCTGCTTCCTCTGCTTTAACCAAATCGGCGAGATAACTTTCGCCAATGCCAGCAGTCAACAGGGTGCGATGAACAATGTTAGTCGTTTTAAACAGGGTAGGTAACAAGGGCAAAACAACATGGGTCATTATCCATTTCATTTCATGGGGGACTCCCGGTAACGAAATAAACACTTTCCCATTCTTTTTAAAAAGCATACCTGGTGCGGTGCCTTTTTCATTCTTAAGTACCGTACAAACATCCGGCACTTCTGCTTGTTTAAGATTTACGTCTAGTATGGGGCGTTTGAGGATATTTGTAAAGATGTTTTTTACGTGGGCAAGTGTTTCTTCATCTACAACCATTCTGCCTCCAAAATAGTTACACAATAAAGGTTTGGTAATGTCATCGGAAGTGGGACCCAATCCACCTGTAATGAGTATGATGGAAGCATGTTTGCATTCTTCATCCAAGGCATACCATATATCGTCCCAAGTATCTCCCACCGCCAATCGATGTTTTACAGGAATGCCAATTTTATTAAGTTCTTGCGCCATCCACGCACTGTTGGTATCTATCACTTGACCAATTAATAACTCGTCTCCAATAGTGATGATAGAAGCATAATTTATATCCATGGTTGATAATCTAATTTAGTTCTTTGTAATAACTAATCTTCTCCCTAATTTCCGTGCAAATTACTGTTGTATAATGAATTATATCAAACTACTTTTTGGATTATCTCTATTATGGCATCATTCATCAGCACAATCTGTTGGTGACAGGCTGAAAATGGCTCTTGCTAAATGGCAATCTGATGCAAGTTTAAAACATGCAAGCATTAGTTTGTATGTCTTGAACAGTAAAACGGGGGAGGTTATAATTGATACCAATAGTCAAGTAGGGTTGGTGCCAGCAAGTTGTCAAAAGATAGTTACGAGTGCAACCGCATACGAAGTTTTGGGTAAGGATTTTCGGTTTAAAACAGATTTAGGATATACAGGCCATATCAATAAGGGGGTGTTGGATGGCAACCTACATATAAAAGGCTATGGCGATCCTACATTGGGAAGTTGGCGTTATGCTACCACTAAAGATACCGTTGTGCTTAAAAATTGGATGGCAGCAATAGCAAACTGTGGCATTAGGCAAATAAACGGGGAAGTGTATTTGGATGGTAGCTGTTTCTCGCTTCAGCCAATACCCGGTGGTTGGTCATGGGAGGATATGGGTAATTATTATGGGGCAGGTTGTTGGGGATTAAACTGGTACGAGAATCAGTATGATCTCACACTCAAACCCGGATTAAAAGAGGGTGATTATGCAACCCTTTTAAAAACATCGCCCGAATTGATTGATATTAAGTTGATAACAAAAGTTAAAACAGGAAAAATAGGGTCAGATGCCAATGTAAATATCTATTTGCCTCCCAACGCTTCAATTGGTATTGTTGAAGGGACTATTCCTATAAGTGATACGACAAATATCGTTTCTGGTTCAACGTCTAATCCTTATAATCAATTGGGCAATGTTCTTGGGAAGGCTTTAGATTCAGCTCACATCAACTACAAGAATATACCCAATGGTTTTTCTTCCCTTGTTAATCGACAAACAATACCAAGCCCCGATTCCGTCTTTTACACCTATTTCTCACCTACAATAGATAGTATTACCTATTGGTTTCTGCACAAGAGTGTGAACTTGTATGGAGAATCATTATTAAAAGAAATGGCGTATACCAAAACGGGGGAGGGGAGTACAGAGGCAGGTATTGCCCTTGTGAAAAAGTTTTGGGAGGATAGGGGGATAGAGCGCAGTGCATTGCGCATAAAAGATGGAAGTGGACTAGGAACATCCAATCGTATTACAACAAATGCATTGGTAAATATACTTCAATATGTACGAGAAAAAGATTGGTTTTCATCATTTTATAATGCGTTGCCTTTTTATAATGGCATGAAGTTGAAGAGTGGGACCATCAGTGGTATCAAAAGCTTTGCAGGATATCATACAAGCAAAAATGGGGTGGATTATACGATAGCTTTCATTGTAAATGATTTTAATGTGACATCATCGGTGTTGACAAAAAAGATGTTTAGGGTATTGGATGAGTTAAAATAGGGGGTGGGATTGTCTGCTTTTATCTTAGCTGATTATAGTTTTAACAGAGGTTATAACAAATTACAAATTAAAGCGCTTATTCTTACGATTTGTATTATTGGGATCAGATAAATCATATTTTACAACAACTACTACGAATTTGGTATCGAAAGTGTCTTTAATGGTATCAGTAGTGCTTTCAATGGTATCGAATATATCTTCAATGAGATAAGAAGTACATGAGCGTATAGAGCGTATAAAGTAGTTTATGTAAACAGCATTTTATTCTGTTAATTGGTATTACTACTAATATAAACAGGCGATATTATCGCATCACACGCTCCAAGGTATACATTGGTGTATTACAAAGTTTACAACGTTGATTAGATTGAATCTGATTATTTTTAAATCAATTCTAACTACAAAATACTAGTCTCATTTGCTTTATTCAATTGTTTATCTGTTCTTTTTGTGCCAGCATATAGTTGATATTCTAAAAGACGACAGTCGATAGTCGCATTATAGAATTCGGTACGTCTACTTGGTTTTAGCCTAATTTTCTTCGCTAATTCCAGATTTCCGGTAAATATGTAACCTGTATATCCTTTGCAACTGTTTTTCATAAAATCGCCTATACGTGCATAAACGGCTTCTAACTCTGTTTCTTCACCTAAACGTTCTCCATATTCAGGATTTAATAGTACTACTCCATTACCTTCTTTTGGAATGGTTGTACGCTCAAAATCACATACAGCAAATTCTATAATATTGTCAACTCCTGCTGCTTCTGCATTTGTTTTAGATGTTGCAATTGCAGCACTACTAATGTCGGTGGCAATTATCTTTACGCCATCAATCTTCTTTATTTTATCATCCAACAGCGTTCTTTCTTGTTTATACATTGCTTGTTCATAACCTATCAGGTGCATAAAGGCATAATGGTTTCGCAATAAACCTGGCGTTCTGTTAGTGGCTATTAATGCTGCTTCTATTGCCAATGTGCCCGAACCACACATAGGATTAATAAAGGGGGTTGTTTTATCCCATTTGGTAGTAAGAATAGTAGCTGCTGCCAACGCTTCTAACATAGGGGCTTTTCCAGGAAGTTTCCGATAGCCATGTTTTGTTAGGGTTTCGCCAGACGTATCGATAAATATTTCTGCTTCTTCATATTTCCAGTAAAGATTAAATACGACTCCTTTCAACGCTGATCCTGTGGATGGACGCTCGTTGGCTTTGTCTCGCATATAATCTACAATGGCATCTTTTACCCTCAAATTGGCAAACATACCGTTTGTAATAGAAGGGTGTGAGACACTACTTGTTACAGAAAAGTAGCCATCGGGTTGCATTAGTTTTTCCCAAGCAATGGAGGATAAAGCATTGTATAAATCATCTGGACTTTTGCATGAGAATGTTTTAAGGGAATACATCACTTGGCTGGCGCAACGCAGATTGAGATTAAGGCGGATACAATCTTGCAGCGTGCCAAGGAGCATTACAGAAGTTTGTCCGGATTGTTCTATTTCATAACCTAGTGCTATTACCTCTGATTCTAAGGCAGGTGCAAGCCATTTATGGCAAGTGATAACGATACGACTTTTTGTAGTGAATATTTGCATAAGCCACAAACATAGGCTTTGCTTTAGAATTAGAAACGCTTTAAGCTGATTATTAGCGAATCGTCAAAAAATGCAGTTTAGTTTAGGGGGAAAAAGGGTTAGAAGCAGATACTATTAAAGTTGGTAGTGATGCAGAATGTAGGCTGTTGTTTAAGTTGCGTTTCTATATTATATATAGTCTTTAATAATTCCATAGGGCATATCGTCTTTCTTAGAGAAGCAAACAGTTTCCCGATACAATCTTTCCAAATGTTTCCTGAAATCCCTGTTTCTTCTTTCGATAGGGGTGGTTTTACTTTTTGAAATAATGTATTTTTTCTTTTAGGTATGTTTTTTATATAATTTCCAATCATGCGTATAATAGGTTTCAATCGTATGTCACTCACCCCTCACAACTCACTTTTCACCACTCACCAGTCACATCTCACCACTCACATCTCACCATTCACTACTCACAACTCACCAAATCTCTGCCCTACGTGCCAAATAACCCCCAAATATCAAATAAACCCCACCCGACTGACAATGTATCATACATGAAGTCTAATAAACCCCACCCGACTGACAATAAATCATACATGAACCTTAATAAACGCCACCCGACCTATAATAATAGACAGGCAACTTCAAATAAACCCCTCACGACTTCAAATAAAGGGCATCCTTATTCAAATAAACCCTAGTTATCGTCTAATAAACGACACCATTCCTTTCTTTAATGTTTACGTTTAAATAATTTTTTACATCTAAATTAAAAAAAATGATAAAGTCTCAAGTAGCAAAGTTCGCATCGTACAACAGAATC
>CAISCV010000168.1 GCA_903883945.1 uncultured Chitinophagaceae bacterium
CAATTGCTTTTGGGCGATGAGAAGTTAGAAACCTTACAATCCAAAAACGTTTTGGTGGTAGGGCTTGGTGGTGTTGGTGGAATATGTGCCGAAATGATTGCCCGTGCAGGTGTTGGCAAAATGACTATTGTAGATGCCGATACCGTAGACCTAAGCAATACCAACCGTCAGATTCCTGCCTTGCACTCTACTGCAGGCAAACTGAAGGCGGAAGTAATGGCAGAAAGATTGAAAGATATTAACCCTGCATTGGAGATAACCGTATTGGTGCAGTATGTTCAGAATGAAATAATAGATACTATTCTGGAAGCGGGCAACTTCGACTATGCGGTTGATTGCATAGACACACTTGGGCCGAAAGTGCAGTTTATAAAGGCTTGTAAAGACAAAGGCATCCCCATTGTTACCTCACTAGGGGCAGGCGGAAAGCTAGACCCGTCGATGGTTGAAATAGCAGATATTTCGAAAACGCATACCTGCACCCTTGCCAAATATGTACGCAAAAGATTACATGCAGCGGGCATATTTACTGGGCTGACCGTGGTTTTTAGCCCCGAAGTGATAGATGCTACTAAAGTAATCGTTACCGAGAAAGCTTTCCCTAAGAAATCGTTGATTGGCACTATCAGTTATATGCCTGCCATATTTGGTTGTACGGTAGCTAGTGTGGTGATAAGAAACTTGATGGCGAGTAGTTAGTGGTTAATGGTTAGTTATTAGTGGTTAGAAGTTAGTTTTAAGATATCCCGATAATATTCAATACACCATTCACATCTCACTACTCACATCTCACTTCTCACTTCTCACTTCTCACTTCTCACCATTACCATAGCATGTTACCTCCTTTGCACTAGCTTATTACCCTAGTTACCGTAGCATGTTACATGAGTTGCCCCAATAGGTTATAACAGTTACCATAGCATGATACCTCTCACATTCTCTCCAAATAAAAAGTCCCGAGCAATAGCTCGGGACTTTTTATTATCCGTTATACATTATTAATTATCAATTCGTACTATCCAAGCTTTGCTTGAAGATTCGCATCCAAAGCATCTAAGAACTCTTCGGTATATAGGTAGTGTTCGCCATGATTTACCTTATTGCCATAGATACAAACAGCTAAATCTTTGGTCATCTTACCGCTTTCTACCGTTTCAACACATACTTCTTCTAGTGAATGACAGAAATCAATTAATGGTTGGTTACCATCTAATTTACCACGAAACTCAAGTCCTCTTGTCCAAGCGAATATGGAAGCGATTGGATTGGTAGACGTTGGCTTTCCTTTTTGGTGTTCGCGGAAGTGACGGGTAACGGTGCCGTGTGCTGCTTCTGCTTCCATTACTTTACCATCAGGGGTAATTAAAACAGAAGTCATCAAACCAAGGCTACCAAAACCTTGTGCTACCGTGTCACTTTGTACGTCGCCATCATAGTTTTTACAAGCCCATACGAAATTACCATTCCATTTAAGTGCACTAGCAACCATATCATCAATCAAACGGTGTTCGTAAGTGATGCCTGCTTCTGCATATTTAGCCTTAAATTCATTTTGATACACTTCTTCGAAGATGTCTTTGAAACGACCATCATATTTTTTAAGGATGGTATTCTTGGTAGACAGATACAAAGGCCATTTTTTAGCTAAAGCTTGATTAAAGCAAGCACGAGCAAAACCATAGATACTCTCATCGGTGTTGTACATAGCCAGCGCAACGCCATCGCCCTTGAAATTGAATACTTCAAATGATTGTTTTGTTCCATCTTCACCTTCGAAAGAGATGGTCAACTTACCTTTTCCTTTGGTAACAAAGTCTGTTGCACGATACTGATCGCCAAAAGCATGACGACCAATACAGATAGGGGCTGTCCAGTTTGGCACCAAACGAGGTACGTTGCTACAAACAATTGGTTCGCGGAAAACAGTACCATCCAATATGTTACGGATAGTGCCATTAGGGCTCTTCCACATTTGTTTTAACTTAAACTCTTCTACCCTTTGCTCGTCCGGAGTAATAGTAGCACATTTAATACCTACTCCATATTGTTTGATAGCATTTGCAGAGTCAATAGTAACCTGATCGTTGGTTTGGTCGCGGTATTCGATACCCAAATCATAATACTTGATATCTAGTTCTAAGTACGGTAGAATTAACTTGTCTTTAATGAACTTCCAGATAATCCGGGTCATTTCATCGCCATCCAATTCCACTACCGGGTTAGCTACTTTAATCTTTTGTGCCATAATAAATAAGTTTAACTTGTTTAGAAGTTTGCAAAAGTAAGGGATTAACAATTTTAAAATACACCCCCGAGCCACTAAGGCAAAACAATATATTTGCCCCAACCCTTACCGGGAAGGCTACCGTTTGGACATCATTATAAAAGTATTCAGTAGTTAATAAAAGTCATTTTAGGGTGTTTTGGTATTAAATAAAACACATTTGCTAAAACTATCCCCCTATCCTATTTCTTTCAATAAACCCTGACATGTTTCCTAACCCTTTGGAGGAATAGTTCTAATCCTCTTGCTTGGTTCCAGGAATGGTGTTCCAATATTTCACTTCACCATCCTTTCTGAACATTTCATACCACGGCCAATATGTTTTGGTCCAGCCAATACGCCATGCCGTGAGTTGATCGACTTTAAATTGTTTAAAATCATCATTACGGTCATGAATCATAACACTGTTTTTAAAAATGTAGGTTATCTTAGATTGAATCTCCTCGGATCTCAAATCGGAACTGTACATATCCCATGCTCCATATAAATGCAACATTTCGTGTATGATCGTGCCCCCACATAACTCTTTGCCTGAATCCCAATAAGATTTGTAAACAACAGATCCTTCCAAAAGCCATTCTTTATTGTAGGCGACACCCGCTTCAAAGGCTCGTTGTGCATAGCTTCTGCCTTCTTTTCTGGCAAAAACCATCACCACCACATTGTCTACTTGGTATTGCTTTTTGAGGGTGTCATATAGTTTGTATACATTGTTATACCCAGCTGCATGTAGGGTAAAAGTGGCCCAATGAATCTTTAATCTAGCTGGATTACTTACGTGCTCAATCTTGTCTACATTAATATCCTTTTTAAGTCCTATATTATGGGTTTGAAACGACAAGTCAGAAACGCCCCAATAGGAAGCCTGCTTTTTCAGCCATTCTATTCCTATTTGTTGTTTGGCTAAAATAGCTTCTTTTTCTTCGGGTAACCACTCTTTATCGGGTTCAGAAATAAAACAATTAATAATTAGGTTCTTGCCCGTGCAATCACCCGCACTTCCATAAGGACTATTGGGAAGATTCTCTATTTCCTGGGCATTTGCACTCTGTAAAATAAGAATAGTTATAGAGAAGAGTGCTAATTTAGCTATCCAATATTTCATACAAAAAGGAGTGCATTGTTATGGACAAATATATATTTCAATTTATTAAACCCAACATTATTCAAACATTTTGATTGTGTAGATAAAAAAAGTGTACAACAAATTATCCAATTGTGATAATCAA
>CAISCV010000169.1 GCA_903883945.1 uncultured Chitinophagaceae bacterium
CCTTCAAAAAATGAAATAACTCCGCTCATGTTGTTTTTAATATATAAACGGTTTATTGTTTCATTTTAGCGTCTTTCAAAATTATTTAGATGCGTTTGCCCTGTGCAGATTTGCAATAAAATGATAGAGAAACAGCTAAAATATTATTTGTCAAGTCCCCGTTTCAATATATATCTTGCTAATACAAACAATGACTTTGAAAAAGCATACCAGCTTTATAAAGTTAACATAGAGCTTTCGGAGGCTTTCTACCCAATATTGTCAGTACTTGAGGTTTGTTTGCGAAATGCTATAAATGAAACTTTAAAATCACATTTTAATGACCCATATTGGTTTAAAAATCACTTGCCACAAGACTTTATACCATCTGTCACAGATGCAATACAGAAGGTTGCATTTCAAAGGAAAAACATAACCCCTGACAGAATAATTGCAGAACTCAACTTTGGCTTTTGGAATAGACTTTTTAACAGAAATTATACTGGATTACTATGGAAAGAGTTGAGGTTAATATTTAAAAATACACCTAAACATCTTAGACAAAGGGATACAATTGCAGATGCATTATATAGTATTAGGACATTAAGGAATAGGGTTTATCATTACGAACCAATCTTTAATGACTTACAGGACTTACAGAACCAGTACAACAAAATGCTTACATTCCTTGTATGGTTGGACAACGATTTACCCAACTTGCTATCAGACATAGACCGCTTTAACGACATCTTACAGAAAGCAGAATCTATATAGAACAATGGCCAGCAGGTAACAAAAGACTTGCAAATATGGCTGGGGACGGAAGTAACTCGGCTTCAGCACTTTCTTTAAGCTTTAGTTTCAGGGGACGTAACACTATTGGGCTTCAGTTCCTATATTTGGCTTTTGTAACAAGTATTAAGCTTTAGTTGTCGGCAGATGGAACAATCTTGCCAGCCACATTCGCAATACCTGTTCGTTGACCTTGCTGTTGTTCCGAACACCACACCTCGCCAATGTTGGGTGTTCTACACCAACATCTGAATAAACAACCGCTACTATAAAACAATAAAGCTTACCCCTTTTACCAGGTAATTATTTTATTTTGTAGGCTAATCCTACCACAATTCCCAATTTTAGAAAAATGAATGCGATTAGTTTTCTTAACATTATTTGTGGATTGATTGATTACCCTAATATTGCACCGGAAAGAAGTAGTTGTTAGTTATTAGTTATTAGTGGTTAGTTATATACTGCCTACCATTAATCACTAACCACTAACCTCTTATAACTAAAATATTATGAGTAAGAATTTATTAATAGTTGAGAGCCCTGCTAAAGCTAAGACCATCGAAAAGATACTAGGTAGCGATTTTGATGTACGTAGCTGTTATGGCCACATCCGTGATCTGGAAAAGGATGATATGGGTATTGATATTAATAATCAATATAAACCTAGATATATCGTCCCCATCGATAAAATAAAAGTGGTAAATGATCTTAAAGCCTTAGCCAAGAAATCGAAAGAGGTTTGGCTGGCATCGGATGAGGACCGCGAAGGAGAAAGTATCAGCTGGCACCTGGCAGAAGTTTTAGGACTAAACCCCGCTACCACCAAGCGTATTGTGTTTCATGAAATCACCGCTCCTGCTATTAAAAAGGCAGTTGATAATCCGCGCATTATCAATATGGATCTGGTAAATGCACAGCAAGCCCGCCGTGTATTAGACCGATTAGTTGGTTTTGAATTGAGCCCTGTATTGTGGCGTAAAGTACAGCCGAGCCTGAGTGCAGGTCGTGTGCAGAGTGTGGCCGTACGATTGATTGTGGACAGAGAAAGAGAGATTAATCATTTTATACCTGTTAGTAGTTACAAAATAGAAGCCTTTTTTGCAGCAAAAGATATTAATGGCAAACCAGTAACTTTTAAGGCAGATGGTCCTAGTAAAGTAAATACTCAACAAGAAGCAAGGGCATTCCTGAATACTTGTATGAATGCAAATTATACAGTAGAAGGAATTGAGGTAAGGCCCACCAAACGTAGTCCTGCACCACCTTTTACTACGTCTACCTTACAACAAGAAGCATCCCGTAAGTTGGGGTACAGCGTTAGTAAAACCATGCTCATTGCACAGAAGCTCTACGAAAGTGGTAAGATTACTTACATGCGTACAGACAGTGTCAGCCTAAGTGAAACGGCGCTTGCAGACACGAGCAATGAAATTAATACTGCGTACGGTAACCGTTATAACCAACCTCGTAAGTTTAAGAATAAGAATGAGAGTGCACAAGAAGCACACGAAGCCATCCGTCCTACTTATATGAGCAATCATACAGTAGATGATGCAGAAAGCAGAAGGTTGTACGAATTGATCTGGAAACGTACCATTGCTAGCCAGATGAGTGATGCGGCCTTCGAAAAAACAACAGCTAAAATCAGCATCAGCACCAACAAAGAAAATCTGTTTGCAAGTGGTGAGGTGATGAAGTTCGATGGTTTCCTGAAGGTGTATCTAGAAGGAAAAGATGACGAAGATGAAGAAGACCAGGAAGGAATCCTACCTCCGTTGACTGTAAAGCAAATACTTGATTTTAGGGAGATTTCAGCCTCCGAAAAGTATACCCGCCCTAATGCGCGCTATACAGAAGCCTCTTTGGTGAAGAAACTAGAAGAGCTAGGGATTGGTCGCCCATCCACTTATGCACCTACGATTACTACCATCGAGAAAAGAAAATACGTAGAGAAGAAAGATAAAGACGGCATTAAAAGACAGGCAGGCTTACTAAAACTAACGGCTAAAAACGAGATAGAACAACAGATGGTAATGGAGAATGTGGGCGCAGAGAAAGCCAAACTATTCCCTACCGATTTGGGTATGGTCGTAACAGACTTCTTGAACCAGCACTTTAAAAAGGTGATGGACTTCAGCTTTACTGCCAAGATAGAACAAGAGTTTGATGATATCGCTCTGGGCAATACCAAATGGGCTAGTATGATTGATGGTTTTTATAAGCCTTTTCATCAGAATATAGAACTTACCCTAGAAACCGCAGAACGTGCAAAAGGTGAAAGAGAAGTGGGTATTGACCCTATCTCTGGTAAGCGGGTAATTGCAAGAATGGGTCGCTATGGCCCGATGGTGCAGATTGGAGAGAATACCTCGGATGAAGCCAAGCCTAGGTTTGCGAAGTTGAAGGCAGGTCAGAGCATAGAAACCATTACGATGGAGGAAGCCATGTCTTTGTTTCATTTACCAAAGAGTATCGGGGAGTATGAAGGCGAAGAACTGATTGTGAATGTGGGCAAGTTTGGGCCTTATGTAAAATTCAAGGATCAGTTTGTTTCTCTTGCTAAGACAGACGACCCGATGGAACTGACGATTGAACGTGCCATAGAGTTGATTGCAGGAAAGAACCAGGCAGATGCACCAATAGGTCATTATCAAGACAAACCTGTTACTAAGGGAAAAGGACGATTTGGGCCATTTATTAAGTGGGACGATTTATATATCAACATACCCAAAGGATACAACTACGACTCTTTATCCCAAAAAGAAATAGAAGAACTGATAGAAAAGAAACAAGAAAAAGAAGCGAACCGTTTTATACAACAATGGCCTGCCGAGAAGATTACCATCGAGAATGGCCGTTGGGGTGCCTTCATTCGCTTTGGCAAACTGATGTTGAAGCTGACTAACAAACCAGGCGGTGGTAAATATACGCCAGAGGAAGCAGCTGTCATTCCTTTAGAAGAAGTAAAGAAGATGATAGAACAGCAAGTCCCTAATGCGTTTGCTAAGAAAGCAGCACCTGTAAAGACAATGAAAACAGGTAAGGCTGTGGCAGCCAAGAAAGCACCCGCCCCCAGAAGGAAATAAAGTGTAAGAAATAATGGATGGTATACGTTACTTTTTCACTCTAAATACCATTCAAAACAATTTACAAACAATAAGGTCGAAGGGTTCTGATTAAAAAGAGACTCCCTTCGACTTTTTTGTTTTAAGGTACCTCCCAGCCGTATCTCGATCCATATAGTTTAAATGGAAATTTGTTACTTGGGTTACTCACACCTTACTATTATGGTAGCTATATCCTCCATAAATGCTTCCATTAAGCTTTGTAGGCAGAAATGATAGAAAATAAACCAATTAGTAAAACAAACATCAAGGAAGAGAAAAAGCTGAGTATAAGAAATTTCACAATGGTCTTACCCCTTTTTTGACCATAATAGGTACGTAAAGACTTGTAACTAAAATATATCCAATAAAGCATAATGAGTGCTAATACATAGTTTATCCAAGGCCAACCTAGTGCAACTTTTAGTCTATCTGTTAGAAAGAAAACTAAGTATATAAAGAACGTCCCGCTATATAGATGAAGGGTATAAATAAAATGGTTTACATAATAAAAGTTCTTCCTGTTTCTTAGGTAAAGCAATTGTAATATAAATGCAAACAAGGGAAGTGATAGAAAGAAAATCTCAGAAAAGGAATGGATCACTTCTTCCTTTATATGTTCTATAATTTCTTTTGGATTATCTCGAAACTTACCTACCATTTCGAAGCCTTTTCTGTTAAATGAGCGGACAATAAAATTATCCTTCTTTGATTGTGGTAATGCATTTTGCGCAGAATCATATTCCTCAAGGGTTTTATATCCCTTTCCATTTCCCATAAATATAACATTTGGCTTTTCTTTTTCTGCAAACAGTTTCAAAATACTATCTGCATTTACACTGTCTTTAGAAACAATTTGCTCATATTGGTCTAGTTTCTCAGCCCTTTCTTTTAAGGAATGTTTTTGAATCGGAGACAGCGAATCATCTTCCTCATTCAAGGAATCCAAAAGGTCACTCTTAAGCTCTTTGAGGGTTGCAAGTGCTTCTTTTTTTGCTTGGGAACTGTAATGGTTCAAAGTAATTTGTTTGTTTTGTTCGTTACCAAAAGAGAAGACAACCAAAAAGAAAAATGCAGATAAGAAGATATACATCCTGATGGGATCTAAATAAGATACCCTCCTACCAGCCATATATTCTTTGGTAAGAAAGCCTGGCGTTAACAATAAATGCTTGGCAGTACTAAAAATTTTACTATCAAAATGAAACTCGTGCGATACAAGGTGCCCCAACAAGTGTATAAAAGACTCTTTGGGCTCTATATTTTCTTGCCCACAATTTTGGCAATACCGGCCTAGTACTTTCGCTCCACAATTAAGACAATCCTTTTCTTTCCGTTCTTTTAAATGAGACATCTTGCAGTTTTTGCTAAAATAGGCGATTTCCGTTTTACTTTCAATCCAATTACAATCAAAATACTGCAAAATCAATCCTGTTGTCTATTCTTATTTATCAAGTATTATCTGTTAGTCTTATTTGCAGCAAAATTCGTTGCATAAAGAGTGTTGTGCCTTTACTAAAACGAGCGCATTTAGAATGAGAAAACCTTTTAGGTTATCCGCTTACTATTTTTCTTGTATGATTTTAATAGTCACCTGCACTATGGTTCAGTACACTTTAATAGAAGTTCCAAACACCTGAAAGAATCAAATTAATAAAATAATAAAATAACCCTTGAATATATTTAAACCCTTGTGAAAAAGAAAAGTCTATCACCTCCATATCGGGACATTAAAATATCCCTTGTTATTATGAAAAAATATTTACTTCTTGCTGCTACTTCTTTGTTATTTGTTACTACCAACCTTAGCTTGTTTGCCCAAAAAGAAACAGTTGCTACTGATGAAAAATCAACATTAAATGACCCTAAAATGGACTGGTGGAAGGAAGCCCGATTTGGTATGTTTATCCATTGGGGATTGTATGCTGTTCCTGCCGGCACCTATAATGGCAAGCAAGTACCTGGCATTGGCGAATGGATCATGAACAAAGGAAAGATACCTGTTGCTGATTATAAAAACTTTGCACCGCAATTTAACCCTGTTAAGTACAATGCCGAAGAATGGGTGAAAACTGCAAAAGATGCCGGCATGAAATATATGGTACTCACCAGTAAGCACCACGATGGTTTTGCGATGTTTAAATCGGAAGCAAACCCCTTCAATATTGTCGATGCAACACCTTTTAAAAGAGATGTAGTAAAGGAATTAGCGGCTGCCTGTAAGAAATATGGAATGAAGTTGGGGTTATATTATTCCCAAGCACAGGACTGGACTGCTCCTGGTGGTTCGGCTATTGGTGGACATTGGGATAGTGCACAAAATGGGAATATGGGGGCGTACATAGACAGTAAAGTAGTTCCTCAATTGAAAGAAATATTAAATAATTATGGAGAAATTTCAGTATTGTGGTTTGATACCCCTACAGGAATGACTAAGGAATATGCAGACAAGATTTATGCAGTATTAAAAGAACATCCCAATTTGATTTACAATAACCGATTGGGTGGTGGTTATAAAGGCGACTTAGAAACCCCCGAACAATATATTCCGGCAACAGGATATCCAGGTAAAAACTGGGAATCGTGTATGACCATGAATAACACGTGGGGCTTTAAAAGCTATGACAGTGCTTGGAAAAGTAGCACCATCATTATCCAAAACTTAATAGACATTGCCTCTAAAGGAGGAAATTATCTGTTGAATGTAGGGCCTACCAACGAAGGCTTGATACCCCAACCTTCAGTTGACAGGTTGAAGGTAGTGGGCAAATGGCTTAAGACAAATGGAGAGGCCATTTATGGTACAACAGCTAGCCCTTTTGCTTATGTGAGCTTTGGCAGATGTACTAGAAAAAATGATAAGCTTTATTTACACATAACCAAATACCCTACCGATGGATTCATCAAAGTGCCCTTGGATAATACGGTGGTTAAAGCCTATCTATTAGCAAAACCAAAAACAATCATTGCACACAAAGCGATAGGCAAATATTTGCAAATTCAATTACCCAAAATACCGTTGGATACTGTTGCTACTGTGGTTGTTTTGCAGATAGTAGGCGATCCCAAAATTACAGTTACAGACCCAATACCTTCTATGAAAAAGGCGGCCACAGCATCGTCTGTGAAAGACAACTCAGTAAAACCTTCCGAAGCATTTGATGGCAATGGAAAGAAAGGATGGATGGCAGCCTATGCCGATAAAACGGGCTGGTTAGCAGTAGACCTTGGCAAACCAACAAGTGTTGGTAGTATATCTATCGTAGAAGCGGGCACATTTGATAAGTTTGTAAAGAACTTCAAACTAGAGTATAAAGACGGCGAGGAATGGAAAACAATTTATGAAGATAAATCAATAGGTGCAGGATACTTCAGGGCATTTAAGCCAGTAGTAGCACAAGAATTCCGGATAAATATCCTTGAATCCTCTAAAACACCTCAATTAAAACAAGTACAATTGTATTTTGATGAATAGTGGGTAACATTGATATTGAATATTTTTCATTAATCTCGATCTAGTATCAATTTTATTACAAAACTAAATATTTATCCTAGAATTGAGATTTCTATAATCTCTTTATTACACTGTGGTTAGATATGACATTCTGAACTTGAAAGAAAATACCAAGAGCATCGAAGCGCAGAGCTCGTATTTAACCTCCTTTAATTGAATAGTATTTTTGAAAAACTTATTTTCAACGATTAAACTGAAAAAAATACATTTGTTTCTATAGGTAATACCAAAGGCAATTAGTATCCACTTTGCCTATAGTCATATAAATTAGACCCATCAAAAATATTCCGCTATCTTCTATGTGCTTCTATGGCAATTAAATGTCCTTTAAATAGAAAAAATAGTAACGCTGTAATATTTGTACTGAATTAAGAAAAAGAATAGATTTTTGAAAGGTCTTAATAATCAAACGTAATTTTTGTACAATTCCGAATAATATACCGCCGATAAAATGCTATAAAAAGGCATTTAGTAAGCTTAGTACGTGAAGAATAAAACTTACTAGGCTACGTATTAAATATTTATTGTGAGTGTTTAACAAAATTAAACTTACTTAAACAAACCTTTGCAACATATAATAATACAGCTCAAAAAGTTATCACTAAATTGCATCTTTTTTAGAACGATTACAATTACATAATTTATTGTATGAAAAAAACAAGTCTACTTGCATTTATTTTCATTGTAATATCTGCTTTTTCTATTCTTAGTAAAGAAAAGCCAACGCTTTATCTAATTGGTGATTCTACCGTTGCAGAGGGTTCTGGTAATAATGGTCTTTGGGGATGGGGTAAATTTTTGCCTTTGTTCTTCGACACATCAAAATTAACCATTTGCAACTACGCAGTTGGGGGGACTAGCACACGAACTTTTCAGACAAATGGCATCTGGGACAAAAGTTTGAACAAAAAGGGAATGTGGGACACCGTTTATAGTAAGTTGAAGAAAGGTGATTATATGATGATTCAATTTGGATTGAATGATCAAAGCCCGGTAGATGATTCTACTCGGTCTAGAGGAACACTACAGGGGATTGGGGAAGACAGTATTATTATTTTAAATAAAGTAACCAATGAAGTGGAGACTGTGCATTCGTTTGGATGGTATCTCCGTAAATTTATAGTGGACGCAAAGGCTAAGGGAGCAACTGTAATTGTTTGCTCTTCCATTCCTAGAAATAGTTGGAAGGATGGTAAACTGAAAAGAGGTGAGTATGGTTTTGCTAATTGGGCGTTACAAATTGCACAACAAGAAAATGTGTACTCTATAGATTTAAATAATCGCATTGCGGACGTTTACGACCAAGAGGGGGAAGCAATAGTAACTACCAAATACCATTCAAACAAGGATAATACCCATACTGTACAAGCAGGTTCTATCTTAAATGCTTCGTTGGTAGTTGAGGGCATCAAGGCACTAGATAAATGCAAACTAAAAAAATATCTGATTAAGTAAAGAAGAATTATAAATTTAGTAGACATTAGTTTCAATTCCGCCTATTAGTTTAGTCATGGAATCTATTGAATCAAAAAACTTTTATTTACTTTTTCTGACCATGAACTATTTTTTTTAATAAACTTGCATCTTTAAGTAAGAAAGTAAACCATAAATTGATTAAAAAAAAACACCATATCTTTAGTTAGTTTTTTAATTCTGTTGAGGTATGCTGGTACGCCAGTCGCATTTATGTGCTATCTGGCTTATCAAATACTAATAGCTAAAAAGAAGTGGCTAGAATTAAAATCTGATGCCATAGTAATGGCTGTATTCGCCATAATCTATTATGCCTTTCTTTATTTTTGTACTAGTTAGCCTACTTCTATTTTACTAACCCGCTAATTTAATTATTCAAGAGTGTAACTTAATTGATGATTATTAAATAATCAATAACCGTTAATCACTATTTATTTTCCTTACTAATCGTTTTTAATTTAGTTTTGCTGGATGCACAGTTTTCAAGAATTAGCACACGAATTTATTGCGCGTTTCAACATCCCTCACTTTCCAAAACATCCCGCAAGCCTATACGAACCTTGCAATTACTTTCTAGGTATTGGTGGAAAAAGAATACGCCCTGTAATGTGTTTGATGGGGAATGAATTGTTTGGTGACATCAGCGAAGATGCCTACCAAGTTGCGATTGCCATAGAGCTTTTTCATAATTTTACTTTGGTGCACGACGACATTATGGATGCTGCTCCACTTAGGCGTGGAATGGAAACAGTGCATACTAAATATGGTAGTAGTGTGGCATTGCTTTGCGGTGATGTGATGATGATAAAAGCGTATGACTATATTAACAAAATAAGCCTAGAACACATTAAAGCAGTGATAGACCTGTTTAATAAAACGGCTGCTGAGGTATGCGAAGGACAACAGCTGGATATGGACTTCGAAAAACAAGAAGCTGTTTTATTTGAAGAATACCTGCACATGATTACGCTGAAAACCTCTGTGTTATTGGCAGCATCCCTAAAACTAGGCGCAATCATTGGGGGTGCAGGAGAAGCAAACTGTAACAGTATTTATAATTTTGGTTTGAACCTTGGCTTGGCCTTTCAGATTCAGGATGATTATTTAGATGCCTTTGGAGATCCTACAAAATTTGGCAAAGATGTGGGTGGAGATATACGGCAGAATAAAAAGACCTTCCTTTTATTACACACGCTAGAAGTAGCAACTGCTGAACATCAGGCAATTATCCATAATTTAATAACTACCAACCCTGCTGATAAAGTAGAAAGGATGCTAGAGATATTTAAGGCTTATAATGTAGATGCGTGGGCAAATCAATTAAAAGATCAATATCTTGCCAAAGCGTATGATTACTTGGATGAAATTGCTGTAACTGCCGCCCGAAAAGCCGAATTATCTAAATTAGCGGTGTATTTAATACAAAGAGAAAACTAATTAGTGGTTAGTGGTTAGTGGTTAGTGGTTAGTGAAAAACGATTATATTTAAATCTTATTACATTTCACCTACTATTTAAAACGTATAACTTAAAACTTATAACTTAATACTTAAAACTTCTTAGCTCAAAATCTCATTAATAACCCGAACCAATTCCTTTGCATTAAATGGCTTTGTGATATAGGCTTTTGCGCCACCAACAATCCCTTTATTTTTATCTATCACATCGGCAAAAGCTGTTAGAAACACAAAAGGAATATCTTTTAGGGTTTCAATTTCTTTTACCAATCGTATAAACTCAAAGCCATCAATTTGCCCCATCATTACATCGCTGAGAATTAAATCGGGTTTGGCAGTTTCAAGAAGCGTGAGGGCATCTGTGGCATTGGTTGCCTGTAAGGTGTTAAACCCAAACAGTCCCAATATAGAAACTATGTTTTGCAGCAACATGTGTTCATCTTCCACCACTAAAATTGTTTTCTTATCCATTCTATTTTAATAAGGAATCTTAATAGAAAAGATGGTACCTACATTGAGTTTACTCTTAATGCGGATAGAGCCTTTATGCTGGTCTACGAAGTATTTAACTACTACTAGTCCAATACCTGTACCGCTGATGCTTCCCACGTTTCTCCCTCGGGCAAAAGAAGAGAAGAGCTTTTGGATGTCCTCAGGATGAATCCCAATGCCATTATCAATTACCGAGAAAGTAATGTAACTATTGCTATAGCGCAAACGAAGTGTTGGGGCTTGTTTATTAGGAGAATACTTAAAGGAATTTTCTATCAGATTTTGAAGAATGTGCCTAAGCATCTTTACATCGAAAGGGAATATTCGTTCATTACCCTTCACTACCAAATGAAGGGTACGATCATCTTTCCAAGGGGAATATGACTTTTTGATAAGTTCATTCACAAAGCTTATTAAGGAAATCTCTTCAGGATTAAACTCAATCTTACCTGCTTCTATCTTACTAATCATCAAGATATCATTCATGAAGGTGGTCATCCTTTCTACTTCGCTCAATATGTGATTGGTATAGCTTTCTATGTCGGCAGTTGGCTTTCCACTTGCCAACATCATTTGAATAATTTCGGCACAAGAAGAAATAATTGCTAATGGCGTTCTCATTTCATGGGAAACCATATTAACGAAGGCAGATTTAAGCTCGTTTAATTCTTTTTCGCGCTTAACAACCTCCAATAAGTTTTCTTCCAAAACAACTTCTTCCGTTATATCATTTAATACTGCCACTATTCCGCTTTGTTTATTTTCGTTATTTGAAACACCTTTGCGAATATTGTATTTATACCAACTTTGACCATTATCCTTATTCTTCAAGCTAATTCTTCCACCTTTATTATCCTCATCTTCAGACAAAACTGAGAATACATCTTTGTAAAAGTCTGGCTTTTGGAAAGGAATATACTTAAAGATATTTCCGAGTTCTACTCCATCCTCCAAGAAATGATTATTAAAAGCATCATTCAAGAAATTAACCTCCAAACTTTCATTTGCTATAAATACAACATCATTAATTGAGTTTAACGCATGAATGTATTGTTTTATTATTTCATTAAACTTATCTTCCGCTTCTTTTTCGACAGTTATATCTATGGAATAAGCCACTAATTTATCTACTATCCCGTTTTCATCAACTACAGGATATATTGTAGTTCTTTTGTAACATTCATTCCCCAATAAATCATTCGCATTGAGCTCAAAATAGTTTACTTCTCCATCATTTAAAGCTTTATCGAAATGCACCTCCTTTACATCAGCTTTGTCATTATTGATACTGTAGTATTTATGATACTCCGCATCTGTTTTGCCAATAATAAACTTTCGCTTTCTTTCGTCGGGAAGGGTGTGTTTATTGACAAATATATATTGTTTTTGTGCATTCAGAATAAATATATCAATCGGAATATTCTCAAGAATCTCTTGGTACATAATCTGTTCCAGTTGCTTTTTCTGTTCAAAAGCAAAATGTAACTGCTGGGGATCTTCTTTATAAATCCATAAATGACCAAGTATTTGACCATTTAGTACAATTGGATTATAATCTCTGTAGAAAATTCTACCGTCTCTTAGGTTTAATTGTTCTCCTTTTACAGGGACCCTGTCTTCAATCAATTCTTCTATTCGATAAATGAATTTTGAGGGATTCTTGAACTGAAAGCTTGCGCCTATTACACCTTCCTCACAATTGGAACCTAGAACTGTTTCTGGAGGTAGCTTAATTTTAAATAGATTGCAGAAGCCTTCATTTACAAATTCTATAATTCGATCCTTTGATTCAAGTAGAATGGCATCACTAAAACTATTTAGAATTAGCTTAAGCTTGTCCTTTTCGATATTGTAGAAATTTTCGTTGTTCATAACAGACCTTAGATTTATTTTCTTAGCACTTTGGCAAGTAATTCCGACTTAGAACGTACCCCCAATTTTGTATATACACTTTTTAAATGATCATTTACTGTTGTTGAAGAAATACCCAAAGCAATAGATATTTCTTTATAAGTAAGTCCCTTCAACAATTCATCTACCACCCCTTTTTCCCTTGTAGTCAGCCCATAACTATTGTCATCAAATGATTCTCTGGGTTTATGAATCTTATTAAAAAGCTTCATGGCTACTTCAGGCGTAATCAATGCCCCACCTTTCCGAATAATGTCAATATTGTCTAGCAATTCTTTTATTTTAAAGGGCTTTAACAAGTATCCATTTGCGCCCCTTTGAATACAATCGAAGATGATATTCTCATCATCATTACCAGTTATTACTACTATATGTACATCATTCCAATGTTTCCGGATGTAAGTAATCCCCTCTAGGCCAGAGATACCAGGCAACCCTAAATCTATTAATATTACATAGGGTTCATCTGTCTCGGCAATCTTTTCAAAAAACGCTTCCATACTATTGTATGAAAAAATAAGCAGAACATCATTGACCATATTGATACACTCTTCAATATTGCGTCTAAGGAAGCGGTCATCCTCGATAATTCCTAAAGTAATCATGCCAATAAATTTAATAATTAAAGTAATACTTGTGATTGACCTTACTAAGGCTAGTCAACAAGTTGTTTTGCCGCTAAAAGTACCTTAATTATTCGTACAAAGGTGAGGGGATAGCATCTTGTATAAAATCCCTTTAACAAGGGATGACAAACTAGTCTTTAGAGGAATGGCTCGTTTAATATTATTGGATAATAACTAATTCTTTACAAATAAAAATTCATAATCTGTATAAATGCAAAAAAGACGAAATAAATCCGTCTCTTTTAAATAAATTAATTCTGCATCAGCTTTACAAAGTCATCAAACAAATAGCGACTATCATGAGGCCCAGGTGTTGCTTCGGGGTGATATTGTACACTAAAAGCTGGTTTATCTTTTAATCTTATTCCTTCGATACTTTCGTCATTCAGGTTGATATGGGTAACTTCTATATTTGAATTATTTAGAACCGCTTTTGCATCGACACCAAATCCATGATTCTGGGTTGTAATCTCACAGATACCCGTAATCAAATTCTTAACCGGATGGTTTAACCCTCTATGACCGTGGTGCATTTTATAGGTAGAAATACCATTGGCAAGTGCCAATAACTGGTGTCCTAAACAGATACCAAACAATGGCTTACTTTCCGACAGAATGCCTTTTATAGTATCTATTGCATAAGGCATGGAAGAAGGGTCTCCAGGACCATTTGAAATAAAATATCCATCAGGATTAAATTCTTTCAATCTCGCTAAGGGAGTTTTGGCAGGATGAACCCTAACATGTACGCCTCTTTCTACCAAACAGTTCAAAATGTTTTTCTTCACTCCCAAATCCAATACAGAAACTTTAATTGAAGCATTTGGATCGCCTAATTCATATTCTATATCCGTACTAACTGTACTTGCAAGTTCCAAACCATCCATATCTGGACATTGAGACAATAAAACCTTCAGTTGTTCTACATCCAAAATCTCGGATGAAACAATGCAATTCATGGCACCCTTTTCACGGATATGTGATACCAAAGCTCTTGTATCTACATTGTCGATTGCTGTAATATTGTTCTTTAGTAAAAAATTATCTAAAGAATCATCCGCAAGAAACCTACTAAAATTATTCTCTAGATTTCTGGAAATCAGTGCCTTAATTTTTACGCTATCGCTTTCAACATCTGAATCTTTAACCCCATAATTACCAATATGAACGTTGTTCATAATCAAAACTTGTCCAGTATAACTAGGGTCAGTAAACACTTCCTGGTATCCAGTCATACCTGTGTTGAAACATATTTCACCTGAGGTTGTACCTATCTTACCAAAGGCTTTCCCAGTAAATACATTACCATCTTCTAATAATAGAATTGCATCTTTTGAAGTTATTGGCATAATCTGTTGTTTATATTTAATAAATATTAAA
>CAISCV010000170.1 GCA_903883945.1 uncultured Chitinophagaceae bacterium
AGAAGAACAACCATCTCATTAGTTGAGTTCGTTTATCAATTCTTCACACAGTATGCCCCAACCCTTGATCAACCCTCTCTAAAGGTGCTAGCTACTAGAAGGAATCTGAAGTCTGGCTTCTTATAATATTATATAGCTATTATGATGACATATTATATTGTGGTCGTAATAATAATGTGTGATGTAAGGTGGTGGACCCAATTCTGGCCAGGACCCAATACTGGCCAGTTTCCAGGTGTAATCGGGTTTTCTTTGCATGGATTAATTTGTTTACCTTACTTAAACATTTTAAAATATAGAGCTTGCTACGAGCTTTTCAAATCTGTTTTCACTTTTTAAATATTCAATAAATTGCGCCCAAGCCGTCATTTTAAAGTTTTTAAAACATTACTAAATTACCCAATCGGCCAGGGAAAAACCTCCAATACTTATGATTGATGATAGTTTTGATGCCAACTCTTTCGTCACAGCTCAGTCTGGTGAACATAGTGATAATGAATCCACAGAGGGGTTTGATTTGAGTTTATTCTTGAAAGTTTGCGTGGATCTGTTGTTGAGGCTGGATTGACCGAAAGTGACAATAGTTGACTCCTGAGGAACAGGTGTCGGTAGAACATGCAATTGTTGATGCTATTATTCGAGATACAATCTGGGAATTTTATTATTGTCATCTTTCTATTTTAAAAGGATCTCGACTTGACGATAAAGTAAAACAAATGTTGACTTTCTACAAGAACACAAGATTGTAAAAGGGTGATTTCTTGGGCCTTCAGATTGCTTTAAATGATGCACTATCAAAAGATGTAAAACAAAACGCATTTACCAATTACTATGTTAACGCATTTATTCATCAACTTAATGGTAGAAACTTGTATCTATTACTAAATTTTATAAATTAATAAATCGGAACTTCTAATTGGTAAATCTACGTTCAAAGCGTTTGTAGCTGAGAGATAATAGATTAGATTTGCATTAAGCTGATAAATTCTCGAAATCTTGGTTTTAGAAGTTTCTTGTGAAGTATGAAAGACTTAAGGCAAGTTAGAGGAGTCTTATAGCACGTTAGAGGAGTCAAAAGTCTGAAGAAAGAAGGCTTCAAATTACTCGACCCATGTTCAACTCATTTTATGACTTACTAGGAAAAAATCTTTCATGAGATGGAGTCAATGTAACTGCTTCAAGAATATGGAACTTTCATGAGAATGCACTAAAAATGGAATTTTATCGTAAACTATGCTACAATAACAGATGCAATTTGGTAAAAGGGAGAAAACATTGGCTCAGCTAAACATGTTACACTTGGATTATTATCAATACTATCGATTGACAGCTGGGAAAATAGGCACAAAAAGGTAGCGACAGCAGAAAATCTATTAAAGTTATGAAAGTCAGTCTTGAATGTTGTGCAAAAAAAGAATGTATCACAGGGGGATTTAAAGCAATTGGTGTCGCTGCCTCAACCATGAACAACTCTATTATTATCGGTTCGCGCGCGATACCTGACTTCAAATTGTTTTCAAGTCAAAGAGCTGTTGAGAACAAATCAAAGCACGAATCCAATGACCACATCTCCACAAACGTATCTTGCCCGCGAAAGAGATCTAATTAGAGATAGAAAAGGATTATCGCTGTTGGTTGGTTGACTTGGAATTGTTCTTGAACCTGATAAAGAGAATTTACCTGATCCCAAGGACGATTTTGTAATTGTTTCATCTGTGAATGTGACCCCATTGTCAATTGAAAACATTGTAACAATCATTTAAATTGAAAATAAACAACTTTGGATGAAGAACATAAAGACATGGTTTCGCGCAAAAAGCATTGAAATTACGAAGAACTATTTAAAATATGGAGGTTACTCTGAAACGCGCTAGTGAGCCCGAATCAACGGGAAAAAGTCATAAGAATGATTTAAAATTAGAATTATATGGCCTCGAAGATGAAAATACCACGCTGTGCGTGGTGGGTAATTTACGTGGTGAAATTTAGTATGATGAACACTTTTTAATATCTCGATGATTTTATAATAA
>CAISCV010000171.1 GCA_903883945.1 uncultured Chitinophagaceae bacterium
GATACTTGGTACGGTCTACCCTTGGGTCTGTCAACCCTTCAAAAAATGAAATAACTCCGCTCATGTTGTTTTTAATATATAAACGGTTTATTGTTTCATTTTAGCGTCTTTCAAAATTATTTAGATGCGTTTGCCCTGACTTCTAAAACTCTCTCATTTTATATAACCACCGCAGATTATATATTTGCAGCCTTATGAGTACACAATCTGAGAACATTTTTCAAGCGATTATCTCCCACGCCAAAGAATATGGCTTTGTTTTTCCTTCTAGTGAAATTTATGACGGACTAAGTGCCGTATATGATTATGGCCCCAATGGTAGTGAACTGAAAAAGAATATCCGCGACTATTGGTGGAAGAGTATGACGCAGATGCACGAGAACATTGTGGGCATTGATGCGGCTATTTTTATGCACCCAACTACTTGGAAAGCAAGTGGGCATGTAGATAATTTTAGTGATCCGATGATTGATAACAAGGACAGCAAAAAACGCTACCGTGTAGATCATTTGATCGAAGCGTATGCCGAAAAGCTAGCGCATGAAGGCAAGAAAGAAGAAGAATTTGTGGTACTAAAAGTAATGGATGAACTATTGGCAGCGGATGATTTTGCTGGATTGAAACTGTTTATTGATGAAAATAAAATTACTTGTGCTATTAGCGGTACTTGTAACTGGACAGAAATTCGCCAGTTCAATCTGATGTTTTCTACAGAATTTGGTGCTATTGCATCAGATAATCCTGATGATAATAAAGTATATCTTCGTCCTGAAACCGCACAAGGAATCTTTGTGAACTTTTTAAATGTTCAAAAGACAGCAAGGATGAAGATACCTTTTGGTATTGCCCAAACAGGTAAAGCCTTTAGAAATGAGATAGTTGCCCGTCAGTTTATCTTTCGTATGCGTGAATTTGAGCAAATGGAAATGCAATTCTTTGTTCGCCCTGGTACAGAAGGTTTTTGGTACAAATACTGGAAAGAAGCGCGATTGCAGTGGCATCTTTCTTTGGGATTGAGTGCAGATAAATACCGTTATCACGATCACGTAAAGTTGGCGCATTATGCAAAAGAGGCTTGTGACATCGAATTTGAGTTTCCTTTTGGATTTAAAGAAGTAGAAGGTATCCACTCTCGGAGCGACTTCGATTTAACCCAACATCAACTATACAGCAAAAAGAAAATGCAGTATTTTGATAATGATATTGATGAAGCAACTGGCAAAGCTTATGGTAATTATATCCCTTATGTGGTAGAAACATCTATTGGATTGGATAGGATGTTCTTATTGATTTTGGCTAATTCATACGAAGAAGAAACAATCACTAAAGAAGATGGCAGCACCGATAGCCGAGTGGTTTTACATATTCCAACCAAGATAGCCCCTAATAAACTAGCCATACTTCCCTTAACCAAAAAAGATGGTTTGCCCGAACTTGCAAGGGAATTGATGGATGAGTGCAAACCTTATTTTAAATGTTTCTTCGAAGAAAAAGATGCAATAGGTAAGCGTTATCGTAGGCAAGATGCCATAGGTACACCCTTCTGTGTAACAGTAGACCATCAATCGTTGGAAGATAAAACGGTTACTATCCGTTATCGCGATAGCATGCTGCAGGAGCGTATATCTATGGATAAAGTGAGAGAACTAGTGTTGAGTGAGATTATGTAATTATCCGCCACAAAGGCGCGAAGGCAGAAAGAAGCACCAATAAGAAATAAGTGAAAGGAAGTATCAAGGATAAACTTGATGCTTCCTTTTTTTGTGCTTCTTTCTTCCTTCGCGCCTTTGTGGCGATGCCTGAAATTCATTATTTAATTGTAAACTCTAGGTTTTCATTTGTTCCCTCCAACCCAATGCCTTACATTTGCCGCTCAAAAAACAGCTAAAAGTAGTCACACAACTTCCGTAATCCTTTGCAGGATTGTATTACACGGTTTTACTATTAGCTAAAAAATTAATAATGGACATAAGAAACATCGCAATTATTGCACACGTTGACCATGGTAAAACTACTTTAGTCGACAAAATTTTACATCAAACCAATGTTTTCCGTGCAAATCAGGAAACAGGTGAACTGATAATGGATAGCAACGATCTTGAAAGAGAACGTGGTATTACTATCTTCTCTAAAAACGCCTCTGTAATGTACAAAGGTGTTAAAATTAATGTTATTGATACGCCCGGTCACAGTGACTTTGGTGGTGAAGTAGAGCGTGTATTGAAGATGGCAGATAGCGTCATCTTGTTGGTAGATGCCTTCGAAGGGCCAATGCCTCAAACCCGCTTTGTATTGCAGAAAGCATTACAGCTCAATTTGAAACCAATTGTTGTTATCAATAAAGTAGATAAACCAAACTGCCGTCCTGATGAAGTGCACGATGCGGTTTTTGAATTATTCTTTACCCTTGA
>CAISCV010000172.1 GCA_903883945.1 uncultured Chitinophagaceae bacterium
ACCTTCTAGCAATAAAAGGTCATTTTAAAATGAAATAAATGACCTTCTAGTAATAAAAGGTGTCTTTCTTCGCGATAAATGGCACCTTCTAGCAATAAAAGGTCATTTTAAAATGAAATAAATGACCTTCTAGTAATAAAAGGTGTCTTTCTTCGCGATAAAACATACCTAGTATTGACAATAAGTACGTTTTGAGAATTAATTTGGGAATTGTAAAGAGGTATTCTCCCCTTCAGCCTTCTAGACTCATGCTTTCTATAACCAAATACACTAGGGCAAGATTGTATAGTAATAATTTATGTGATTAGTTGTCTGTGAGGATTTATTAGTGAATAGATTCAACTGAATCTGCGGTAAAGACCTTAGAATAAATTGGTTATCCGTTCGCTAAAAGATAATAAGATAGGCACTCCACGCTTTCATTCACTACGTTTCAATTAGCCCCCATTCACTTTACCACTATTTAGTAGGGATATTAAATAAAACAATAATCCACTCTAAACTAATGTGTAGAGTGGATTATTTCGTAAAAATAAGTTTGAAATGCTGCTTAGTTTTTGCCAGCTTCTTGTGTAGCATCTGCTTTCATCTTGTCATTGGCAGATATTACAAACTTCACACTCCTGTTTTGTGAACGACCATCTTCTGTATCATTACTGTATTGAGGTTGGTCTTGCCCATAACCTTTACTGGTAAGTCTGCTCCCATCAATGCCATGTCCAACCAAATAGCCTTGTACTGCATCAGCTCTCTTTTGAGACAGTTTCAAATTCAAGGCAGGTGTTCCTGTATTATCAGTATGTCCTTGAATTTCAATGTTTGTATCTGGATATTTAACCAATAACGCAACTAATTTATCTAAGCTCGCTTTTGAAGCAGCCGACAAATCAGACTTACCGATAGAGAATAATACTTTGTCGCTAAACTCTATTACAATACCTTCTCCTACCCTTTCTACTTTAGCCGTAGGCAAATCTTTTTGCATTTCAGCAGCTTGTTTGTCCATTTTGTGTCCGATAATAGCTCCTGCACCACCACCAACTGCGGCACCAATCAAAGCACCTACGCCAACATGGCCAGACAAACTACCAATAATGCCCCCTACTACAGCACCTGCACCTGCACCCAAGGCACCATCTTTCTGCATCTTGTTCAAATTGCCGCAACTAGTGAGTACCAACGAAACTAATACTACCGCTACCGTAAACTGTTTAACTTGTTTCATACTTTCTAATTTTTAAAATTGTTTATTATGTTATATTTTATACCAAAAAAAAATTGCAACTTTTTGTGGATGGCAAATATAATAGCATCCATATCAGCAAAAAGTACATCACTCAAAAGAAAATATACACACCTGTTTTATTTAATACTCCTGCAGCTTTACTTTGCAGCAGATGCGTAAACAATTACACTATATATCGTGCCTTTTACTCCTGCTTGTATGCTGCAGCAGTTGTAACTTTTTGCGTAACCTTACCTCCAAAGATGGATCCGGCACTGCAAAGGTTGTAAAAAAGAAACCTACACAAGACCTTACTTTCATTAATGACATAGAGATGAAGCCTGGTGGTATTGTAGTTACCCGTCACAAAACAAGTGGTATTACCAAACAAGGGCCTACTTATCATTACTCCGAAAAAGGAGGAAGCACCATTGAGGGTGCCAACTATCTTCAGTTTAAGTATGGCATCATTACCAACACAGAGGTAGAAAACTTAACCAACATTCCGCTTTTACAAACTATTGATGAATGGTGGGGAACGAGGTATTGCATTGGTGGGCAAACAAAAGACTGTACAGACTGCTCGGGTTTTTCTGGGAATTTATTTAGAGATGTATACAATATTAACTTACCTCGTACCGCAAGCGACCAATACCACATCTGCGACAAAGTGAGTTTGGAAGAACTAAAAGAAGGCGATCTGGTATTCTTTCATACCTACAGCAGGGGCATCTCACACGTGGGTGTTTATATTGGCAATAACAAATTTGTACACGCTTCTACTAGTGAAGGAGTCACCATCAGTGACTTGAATGACAAGTATTGGCAACCCCGTTTTATTGCCGCAGGAAGGGTGAGGAGAAGTTGATAATTGATAATTATCAATTGACAATTATCAATTATCAATTATGTTGAGCATTCATTTAAATAACCTTTCTTTTTTTAGTTACCATGGCCTGTATGACCATGAACGGGTGGAGGGTAATTTCTTTACCATCAATGCCACCATTCACTATCATCCGGATGGTCTAGTGCATTCTATTGAACAAACAGTAGATTATGTGAGTGTGTATGAACTGATAAAGACAAGGATGACCATCGCCACCCCCCTACTGGAAACTATTGTAATGGAACTCGCCGAAACTATTCTTGAGAAGTACCCAATAGCAGAAGACGTTAGCATATCCTTAACCAAAGAAAAACCACCAATTGCTAACTTTGAGGGCTCTGTAGGTGTTAGTTATTCATTGAAAAGAAAGTAAAAATTAATTGATGGTAAAGTACGCATTGATCTTATTGTTTAGTTTATCTGTTCTATCTAAAGCTAGCGCTCAGGATGTTGCCGTATTGATGAAAGTGGCTCAGAACTACGAGCGTGACCTTAAAGAAAACGAAGCCTTGGAACAATACAAACTTGTATTGACCAATGATCCTAACAATATGAAAGCATTAGTAAAAACTGTAGAACTAAGCTGCGCGATAGGTGGCAGACTTGAAAACAAAACAGACAAACGTTTACAATACGAAAGTGCCATGTCTTTTGCCAAACATGCATTGGCGGTGGATTGTAACAACCCCGACGCCAACTGTGCAATAGCAATGGTGAGTGGCAAGCTGACAGAAGTAGAAACGGACAATAAGAAGATTGTTTCATATGTAAAAGACGTGAAAGTATATGCGAACAAAGCATTGACTATCAACCCTAACCATGCAAGAGCTAACTTCATAGAAGGCAGATGGCATTATGAGATGGTCACACTCAACACACTAAAGCGAGCTGCTGCAAAGGTTTTGTATGGCGGACTCCCTGAGGCAAGTCTTGATAGTGCAATGGCATATCTGGAAAAGAGTAAACAGCTAGATCAATACGCTGTGATTACTTATTATTACCTGAATAAAGCCTACAAAGAAGATAATAAACCAACCAAACAAATAGATTTATTAACTAGAATGGTCAAATTACCTACCAGGACGGTAAATGATGTAGCCATGAAAGAAGAAGCGGCTAAAGAACTCGCTAGCTTACAATAGCCTATTTCAATTCATTGCATACCTTATATTGCACTCAAATAATACGATATGGCTTACCAACCTTCCTCAAGCAGATATGAAAAAATGATTTACAACCGCTGCGGCAAGAGTGGTCTTTTGTTGCCTGCTCTTTCATTGGGACTATGGCAGAACTTCGGCGATGTAGACACGGTTAACAACTGTAAGAACATCTTGCATACCGCCTTTGACAATGGCATTACACACTTTGATTTGGCCAACAACTATGGTCCACCTCCCGGCAGTGCAGAAACCAACTTTGGAAAGATATTGAAAGAAGACTTTGACGGCTATCGCGACGAATTGATTATCTCTTCTAAAGCGGGATATACCATGTGGGATGGACCTTATGGCGATTGGGGAAGTAAGAAATACCTGGTGGCAAGCCTTAATCAGAGCCTTCAAAGAATGCAGCTAGATTATGTAGATATATTTTACCATCATCGTCCCGACCCTAATACCCCATTAGAGGAAACTATGCAAGCGTTGGATTTGATTGTTCGTCAGGGTAAAGCTTTGTATGTAGGCATCTCCAACTATCCGGCAGAGAAAGCAAAAGAAGCATTTAATCTATTGAAACAACTGGGTACGCCTTGCTTGATTCATCAACCAAGATATTCTATGTTCGACAGATGGGTAGAAGGCGGATTATTGGATGCTCTGGAAGAATACGGTGTGGGTTGCATCCCCTTCTCTCCATTGGCACAAGGACTATTGACTAACAAATATCTAAATGGTATCCCGGAAGACTCTCGTGCCACAAGGAACCTATTCTTGAAAGAAGCCGATATAACACAGGAGAAAGTGGAGAAAGTAAAAAAGCTAAATGAATTAGCTGTATCCCGCAATCAAACATTAGCGCAGATGGCATTGGCTTGGCTGATGAAAGATAAACGGATTACGACGGTATTAATTGGTGCAAGCAAACCAGAACAGGTACTAAACTCTATTGCATGCCTGGATAACCTACATTTCTCAACAGAAGAGTTGAATAAAATCAATAGCATATTGGGGTAGGTTTCGCCACAAAGACGCTAAGGCACTAAGAAGCACAAAGTCCACAAGAAATAGTTGATATTTTTCTTGTTGACTTTGTGCTTTCTACCCTTGTGTACCTTGTGGTTAAAACTTTAATTTCTTCTTGGAGCATTCTTATTATAGAACTTCTTTTTCCCACCTTTGTGGAATCCACCACCTCCTCCTCCACGAGGGCGTCTTGCCATTGGTAGGTAGGCAGGTGCAGGGCCAAACTTCTCTGGCACTTCCGCTTTTTCAACAGGCTTACCCAACAAACTTTCAATATCGGCAAATAGGCTCTGTTCTCTTTCACTCACGAGTGTCATAGCAATACCATCGGCTTCTGCACGGGCAGTACGTCCAATACGGTGTACATAATCTTCGCCATCGTGTGGCACATCGTAGTTGATAACTAAATCTATAGTATCTACATCAATCCCTCTACTTATAATATCCGTAGCAATGATAATTGGAATACGTCCACTAGTGAATCCTTGTAATACCTCTTCACGTATATTTTGTTCTAAGTCACTATGAATCTCTGCAACTTTCATTTTAGCTTGTTGCAAGTCGCGAGTCAATTGTTTCACGTCCTGCTTTCTTCCACAAAAGACTACAGCACTTCGGTGCGGGGTGGTCTGCAACAAATGCTTCACCAAAGGCAATTTCTGCGGTTCATACACAATAAATGCTTTCTGTACAATCTTCTCAGGCGGCTTGGAGATAGCAATATTTATTTCGGCAGGCTCGTTTAATATTTCCCTAGCCAATCTTCTTATCTTCTCAGGCATGGTCGCTGAGAACAACAAGGTCTGACGCTTCTTTGGAAGATGCCCAATAATGGTGTTTATATCATCCTGAAAGCCCATATCCAACATACGATCTGCCTCATCCAATACCAAGAACTGTATGCCATTAAAGTCAACATACCCCATCTTCAGGTGAGCCAACAAACGACCGGGCGTACAAACCACAATGTCTGCACCAGTTTGCAACGCTTTCTTCTCCGCCACAAAGTTTTGTCCGTCACTACCACCATAGATAGCAATAGAACTGATGTTGGTGAAATAAGAAAGCCCTTCAATCACTTGTCCAATCTGAATCGCAAGTTCACGGGTTGGCACAAGTATGAGTCCGCTTACTTTGCTGTGGTGGTTATTCGTAATCAGCCGGTTCATCATCGGCAACAGAAAAGCAGCCGTCTTGCCTGTGCCAGTTTGGGCAGAAGCAATGAGGTCTTTACCATCCATGATTAACGGTATTACTTGTTCCTGAACGGGAGTGGCTGTGTCGTAGCCAGAAGATTCTATACCTTCTAAAAGTGTTGGGTGAAAATTAAACTCTGTAAAACGCAAAATGTTTAGTATTTATGAGCACAATAGTACATGATTGGGCTCTTATTATTATTTGAAGTCGGTAAATATAGCCTAAAATGTTTCTCTCAGTAAACGGATCACTCCTGTTACACCAGATTTACGTTGAATACAATCTCGAAATTACGTTTCATTCTTTCCTTCACGTCATACATAGGCACCGAAGTCCCTAACTCTTTTTGTATAGATGTAACCTTTTTGTTGACAATGCCGCAAGGAATGATATTTTCGAAGTACTGCAAGTCGGTATTTACATTCAATGCAAGACCGTGCATGGTAATCCAACGACTACAACGTATACCCATAGCGCAAATCTTTCTTGCTTTATTGGGCTTATCTGGTTCAATCCAAACACCCGTTTCACCTGGACTTCTATCACCATCAATGCCATAATCTTCCAAGGTCAAAATAACTACTTCTTCTAAGCAACGTAAGTACCAGCCCAAGTCAGTTTTAAATTTATCTAAATCCAAGATAGGATACGCCACCAACTGTTCTGGTCCGTGAAAAGTGATGTCCCCTCCCCTGTTGATGTGAAAATATTCAACGCCTTTCTTCGCTCTGTCTTCATCACTTATCAAGATATGTTCTTCCTTCCCACTCTTACCAAGCGTATAAACGGGGTAATGCTCAACAAATAATAAATGATTATTCACCTGCTGACTATACAAATCAATCTCCTCTTCCTTTTTTGTATTAGCAAGGATACCCTTTGCTTCCACATTTTGCTTCAGCAGAAACTCTTGCAAGTCCCATACCTCTTTGTAATGTCTTATTCCTAAATCTTTAAAAAACACTTCCTGTTTCATCGTACAAACTTACAAATACAAACAAGGAAAAGACTAGTTATTTATAAACATTGAACTCACACCTATTAAGTTGTGAGAATAGAAGTTATATGTTACTCCTATTATGTTATGGATTAATTCTTAAGTGAGATTATTATTCTTTAGATTATATCTGATAAATCCTTTTAAATACAAGTATTATCCTTTAATCGCAAAATCGAAGATTGTCCTTTCCTTTAACTTTGTTTTATATGGAAACAATCAATTGGAAAGTAGAAGGCATGACGTGCAGTAACTGTGCATTGAGTATTAATAAAACAATCAGTAAACAGGGAATGCAAAAAGTGCAGGTAAATGCCCTCTCTGGTGATGTATCCTTCGAAAATACTGGCGACAATTCTACATTAGACACCCTAAAACGAAACATTGCAGACCTCGGCTATCGGGTTGTTGATGATGCTACTCCCACTCAAACAGAAAAAAAGGCATTGCTGTCTACAACCATTGAGAAATTCTGGTTTTGCCTTCCATTTACCCTTATTTTAATGATAGGACATTGGTCTATGAGCCTTGGTTATCATTTTTTACACAATGTCTGGTTACAGATGATAACTTGTTTGCCGGTATTTGTATTGGGTTTGAACTATTTTGGCAGAAGTGCACTCAAGAGTCTGGCTAGTGGTATCCCCAATATGAATGTTTTGATTGCCTTGGGTGCATCGGCAGCCTTTATCTATAGTTTCATAGGCACTGTAACACACGATATGAATAAAATTTTCTATGAAACGGCTGCCTCTATTCTCACCATTGTTTTCTTTGGTAATTGGCTGGAAGATTATTCTGTTCAGAAGACCCAAAAGGCCATTAATGAAATGACAACAATGCAAAAGGTGATGGCAAATATGATTGCTTATGACAATGAACATACCGAACACATCTTTCCTGTAGAGAATACAGCTTTAAAAGTGGGCGATTTAATAGTAATAAAGACTGGCGAGCAAGTTCCGATGGATTGTAAGATATTAAGTGGAGATGCTGAAGTAAATGAAGCAATCATCAGCGGCGAAAGTGTGCCCTTGTTTAAGAAACAAGGTGATATTTTGATTGGTGGAAGCATTCTTGCAAACGGTACTGTTAAATGTTATGTGACGGCTACTGGCAAAGACACCGTAATGAACGGAATAGTAACCTTAATGAAACATGCACAAGGTCAGAAACCACCTGTTCAGTTACTGGCAGATAAGATAAGTGCCATTTTTGTACCCGTTGTTATAAGCATTGCCCTTCTAACGATTGCAGTTAACATGTTTGTATTTCATCAATCATTTGAAGAAAGCTTAATGCGCAGTATTGCAGTTTTAGTTATCAGTTGTCCGTGTGCTATGGGGTTGGCAACACCTGCTGCAATTGCTGTTGGCTTAGGCAGAGCAGCCAAATTCGGCATTTTGTATACACAAGTGGAAAGTATGGAGTTGTTTGCTCAGATAAAGCAAATAGTCTTTGACAAAACAGGCACGTTGACAACAGGAGATTTCAAAATAGCAGGTTACTGGTTTCAGGATTCAAGTGAAGAAACATTTAAAAGTATAGTCTTCTCTATGGAGAAGTTCTCTAATCATCCAATAGCAAAAAGTATCTCCAAAGAATGGAAGACCAAAGACGTAATTAAATGGAAGAAGATTGAAGAGGTGAAGGGTTTAGGGATGAAAGCTATCGATAAAGAAGACAATAATTATATGATTGGTTCAATTAAAATAGACGAATCAATTATTTATAAAAATCATCACTTATATGTTACTAAAAATGGCATATTAATTGGCTGGATAAACATAAAAGATGAAATCAGACCCGAAGCAAA
>CAISCV010000173.1 GCA_903883945.1 uncultured Chitinophagaceae bacterium
AAAATAAGTTATTAACTACCCAATTTCCTTCATTGATAATGCGTAAACCACCTGTTCCTTCTTTATCATTTCCTAAAAAGATATTGCCTTCTGCCGTGTTATTATTACCGTGTCTAAAATTCAACCCACCCTGACATTCTTTAAAAACATTGTTACGGATAATATTGCCACAAGACTTTATGGAGATGATTTCCACCTCACCATTACATTGGTCAAAAAGGTTATTTCTGATGATGGTATTGCTATAAAAAGTACAATGTTGCGAAACACCCACTCTGATTATTTCACCAGCATTGGAAGCTAGTGGTGGTCGGGGTGCAAAGTAATTACTATCAATAATATGACTGTTCAAACGGCTACGGTCATCATCTAAAATAACCGCAATCAATACCCCTAAGTTCTTTTTATTGTAAAAAGTACAATGGTCTATCCGGTTGTGCTTGCCATACAAAGCCACCCAGTAGTCCTCTTTTATGCGTTGTGGATTATTGAAGTTATTGATAGAACAATTGGTAATCCGACAATCGTTGGCAACAGCACCCTTCAATCTAAACTCCCACACATTGCCATCGGCAGCAGCACCATCTTTAAAGTTAAGACCTTCTATAACGATATGGTTTCCACCAATTCTAATAAAGCTTTTTCCATTTATCAATACCTTACCTGTTGTTTGTGCTTTAATAACAATCGGCGCTTTTTCGGTTCCACTACAAGAAATCTCTAGTTTACAATCACTCCAGGTGCCATCTTTAAGTACAATAATGTCACCAGGCAATGCTTTTTCATTGGCATTTTTAAGCTCAGAAACTGTTGAAACAACGATTGTATTGGCACTTACATTCATATATATCAATGAAAGTAGTAGCGGTAGAATAACTTTTTTCATATAGCAAAGCAGAGGTTGTAACTAATTTATTTTGATCCTACAATTTTTTGAGAAGACTCCCTGATAATCAATTTTGGTCTAAGCACAAGCACCTCATCATTCATATCTTTTTCACTGTGCATCATTTCAATAAACATTTTAGCTGCAGTTTTTCCCAATTCAAAGGCAGGCATCTCCACTGTAGAAATTGTTGGGGTAACAAGTCTTGTAGAAGGATCATTATTCATTCCTATCAAGCCAATGTCATTGGGCATATTCAGTTTCTTTTCTTTGATGGCTAGCATGGCACCGATTGCCATTTTATCTGCAATCGCAAAAATGGCATCTGGTCTGCGTTTCATGACCAATAATTCCTTCGTAGCAAAATAGGCATAGTCCTGATTGAAGTCGCAATAAACAATCAAATCCTTATCCACTTTAATATTATTCTGTTTGAGTGCTTTCAGGTATCCTTCCATTCTGTTATTGCTCAACTCCAGCTTTTTCGGTCCAGAAAGTATCGCAATCCTTTTATACCCTTGTTCTATCAGGTGTTGTGTTGCCAAAAAACCTGCTTCTTCATTGTCTAGAATCACCTTGGGCGCATTCAAAGCCGAAGTAACCCTGTCAAACAACACCATTGGTTTGTTTTTGTCTTGTATTTTCTTAATATGATCTACCTGCATGGTATCGCAAGAAAGAGAAACAATAAATCCATCTACCAAGCTATCCATCAAACGCTTGGTATTTACAATTTCTCTACCATAGCTTTCATTACTCTGGCAAACCATTACCGTATAACCTGCTTCTAATGCTACTTCATCTATTCCCTTAACCATAGTTGAAATCACAAAATCCAGATTCGGAACAATGACGCCAATCGTATGTGTCTGCTTTTTTAATAAGTGAAGTGCTAACTGATTGGGTTGGTAATTTAGTTGTTCTGCCAGTTCCATCACCGCCTTTCTTGTTTCTTGTTTTACATCGTGGGTATCACGCAATGCCCTGGAAACAGTGGAAGTAGAAATTTTAAGTGTACGTGCAATGTCCTTAATCGTAGCTTGTTTTTCCATAAAAGCAATTGTAAATCTTAATGTTCAGGGGATAAAAGTAATCGTTATTTCAATTATTACGATAAAAATGCCGGTAACGATTCCGGTAACGCTTTCAAGCACATTAATTTAAAATTATCTAATTATATAGGTATTTAATTATAAAATATCTAATAATAAGATATAAAATTTAGATAACATACACTGTTTAAGAATCTAAAACCTATCTAGAAAGCTGTTATTTTACACTTTTTAGTATTTAAATATATTTTTACCTCAGAATAAAAAGATATTTATTACTTATAATGGTTATGAATACCCAATAAAGGTTTGTTTTTCAAAGTATACCATTCAATTAAAATGATTTATTTTGAAACATTTATAAAATAATACCTAACGATGCGATTGCTTTTATTACAACTTATTCTTCTTACCCTCTTTGTACTGCCATCCGTAGCTCAAAAGCATCCCATTTGCTATAATACTTCCGAAGATTATGCACTTATTAAGAAGGAATTACCCACTAATTCAATGCTTAATCAATCTTTCTTTGACATAAAAAAGAGTGTTGATGCCTTAATTGGAAAAGATATAGATGTTCCTGTTCCCAAAGACCTTGCTGGTGGGTATACCCATGAAAGGCACAAGGAAAACTATACAATCATGTTTAATGCTTCCTTGTTATATCAAATTACTGGGGAAAAGAAGTACGCGGAACTAGTAAAAGGTTTGTTTTTTAAGTATGCAAAGTTAAATCCTACCCTAAAAGACCATCCCCAGCCTAGTGTGTCTAATGCTGGACATTTATTTTTTCAAGCTTTAAACGATGCCAACTGGCTTATTTATACAGGTCTAGCGTATGATGGAATTCATAATTACCTGACTCCCGAAGAAAGAAAAACAATTGAAGATGGTGCGTTTAAACCCGAAGTAGATCATTTTACAATAGATCTAGCACCTTGGTTTGGCTGGATTCATAACCATGCTGTGTGGGCAACGGCAGCTGTTGGAATAGTAGGAATTGCAACTGACAATAAGGAGTATTTGGATATGGCCTTGTATGGCAAAAATAAAGACAGCAAAACCGGTTTTCTGGCAAACATAGATGGGTTATTGTCGCCGGATGGTTATTATACCGAGGGCCCCTATTATACCCGTTATGCCATCCTTCCGTTTTATTTGTTTGCTAATGCATTAAGAAACTACAAACCCGAGCTTAAAGTCTTTAATCGAAGAGATAATGTGCTACAAAAGGCTTTAATTAATTCGTTGCAACAAACAAATCTAAAGGGTCAGTTTTATAGTTATAATGATGCTTTAAAGGAGAAAACCTTTGCTTGTAATGAAATAATAGAAGCAGCCGATATGGCATGGAATGTTTTTGGTGCTGATACTAGTTTGCTTGCTATTGCCAGACTTCAAAAAAGAATTACCCTAAGCAGAGGCGGTGCTAAGATTGGTTCGTTACTTTCAAAAGACGAAAACAGTAATAAATTCTATACCTACAAACCTATTGAGTTTACAGATGGCGCTAAAGGAGATGAAGGCGGTATTAGCATCATGAGAAGTGGAAAAGATGAAAACCAGGTTTCTCTCATCTATAAATATACGTCACACGGGTTGAGTCATGGTCATTTTGATAAGTTGAATATTAATTTATATGATGGCAAACGGGAGGTTCTGACAGATTATGGCACCGTTCGTTACATCAGTATCGAGCAAAAGTCTGGTGGAAAGTATTTGAAAGAAGCGAACAGTTATGCCAAACAAACTATCGCCCACAATACGTTGGTGGTGGATGAAAAAAGTGATTATAACGGTGATGAAGAGGAAAGCCAGAAGCATCATCCCACCAAGCTTTTCAGTAATGTTTCTACCAGTAAGGTACAAGTGGTATGTGCTGAAGACGATTCGGCTTATGAAGGCGTGAAAATGAAAAGGAGTGTTTATATGATTAACCTCCCTAACCATAATAAACCATTGGTTGTAGATGTTTTTAATGCCCTTTCTGCCGAGCAACACCAATACGATTTGCCTTTTCAGTACACCGGCATTTTGATGAGTACCAACTACAAATACAGTCCTTTCTTAACAACACAAACAACATTAGGCAAAAAGAATGGCTATCAGTATCTGTGGAAAGAGGCAGAGGCTACCGTTCAAAATCATCCATTTAGTCAGTTTACTTTTTTAGATACCAAGGCTTTTTATACCATTTCTTCCCTTACGGATGATAGTACCAAAATATTTTTTACTAGAATCGGGGCTAATGATCCCAACTTCAATTTAAGACATGAACCTGCTTATATCCTTCGCAAGAAAGGCACCAATCAATCTTTTGTGAATGTGATTGAGATGCATGGAATTTATGATGCCAATGGAGAAAAATCGACGGATGCCTATTCTTTAGTGAAAAATATTGAATTAATTCAGAATGATGCCGATTATTCGGTGGTAAATATTACGTTTGACAATAAACCATTGTTGGTTATTCAGCGTAATCGCAATTTTGATAGCAATGCTGCTAACGCAGTGACTGTAAAAGGAAAGAGTTACAATTTTAAAGGAAATTATACCGTGTTGTATGATGAGAAGACAGTAAAAAATTAAATAATAAAGCGTAAATAAATTATTAATCATAAAACAAATCGTATGAATACTACGACAAAAATGGAAGAAAAAGAGGTTTTAGGTTTTATTGAAGACAAAAGTCAGGAGTGGGAAGCAGTTGCACCCGGTGTAAAAAGAAAAATTGTAACCTACGATGACAGGATTATGCTAGTGAAAGTATATTTTGAAACCGGTGGTATTGGCACGGTGCACAACCATTACCATACGCAGTTAAGTTATATTTCTAAAGGTGTTTTTGAGGTAGAAATAGATGGTAAAAAACAAGTTTTAAAGCAAGGCGATGTTTTTCATGCAGCACCAAACTTATTTCACGGGGTGGTATGCTTGGAAGAAGGTGAGTTGATAGATGTTTTTAGCCCTATGAGAGAAGATTTTGTAGGATAATAGTGTTTTCAAGCCCTTTTCACTCAATATAATCTTATTTATACGCTAGATATGTATAAATATATTGGAAATAGGTATGAATATATTGAATATAGATAAGAATATATCGAGTATAGGTATGAATATATTAGATATAGGTATGAATATATTGAATATAGATAAGAATATATCTAATATAGGTATGAATATATTAGATATAGATAAGAATATATCGAGTATAGGTATGAATATATTAGGTATAGCTAAGAATATATCGAGTATAGGTAGAAATATGTAAGAGATAGGTATGAAAATATTAACTATACTGATACAAAAAATAGGATTAATTATAAGAATTTGATGTGTTTATACCATCATTATGACTTTTTGATAACAAGGTTTGTATTTATTTAAAATGAAAAAATGGATCTGCTTACCAGTGTTGATGATGCTGGCACCTTTTGTGGCATTAATGGCACAACAACAGAAAAAACCAAACATCCTGTTTATTGCAGTAGATGACATGAAACCAATTTTGGGTTGCTATGGCGACAAGTTAATTAAAACACCAAACATTGATCGTCTGGCTAAGATGGGAACCGCTTTCCAGAGTAACTACGTACAACAAGCAGTTTGTGGACCAACTCGTGCTAGTTTGATGACAGGAAAAAGACCTGATTATACCAAAATATGGGATTTAAAAACCCAGATGAGAGATATGAATCCGGATATTGTAACCCTACCTCAGTATCTGATTACGCAAGGTTATCAAACAGTGGGTATTGGTAAAATCTATCACCCAAGTAGTGCATTAGACAGAGTTGACCCTGTTTCCTGGAGCATCCCATATATGTTCGCAAAAGCAAGTGATTATGCCAATGGATTGGGCAAACCAGCTAACGAACAGTATCAGTTAGCCTCTACCAAAGAATATTTTGAAACACATACTAAGGTGAAAAAAGGCGAAGAACCAAAGAAAAAGAAAGGTCAGGATGATAATGACGAAGGTTCTGGAAGCAGAAAAGGCCCCTCTACAGAATGTATAGATGTTCCTGATGATGCGTATGATGATGGGGTAAATACCTTGCTAGCAAGAGATGAAATGGACAAGTTATTAAAAGAAGGTAAACCATTCTTTTTGGCTGTAGGCTTACACAAACCACACCTTCCTTTTGTAGCTCCAAAGAAATATTGGGATATGTATGATAGGGACAAAATGCCTTTGGCTGAGTTTCAAGAACACTCAAAAGATGGTCCTTTAGTGGCTTATACTTCTGCAGGAGAGTTAAGAAACTATACAGACATTCCACCATTTGTAACCATGGAAGCAGAGTTGAACCGGATTGGTTTGAAACCAGAAAAGCAAAAGGAACTGATTCAAGGTTATTATGCAGCTGTTTCTTATACAGACCATAACGTAGGGGTATTGTTGGATGAGTTAGAAAAAAAGGGTCAGTTAAACAATACCATCATTGTTTTTTGGGGAGATCATGGTTGGCATTTAGGCGATCATGATTTGTGGTGCAAACATACCAACTTCGAAAATGCAACAAGGGCGCCATTGATTATTGCTGCCCCTGGTTTTAAAGGCGGACCAACTAAATCTTTAACAGAACACATAGACATTTTCCCTACCGTATGTGATTTGGCTGGCGTGCCTGTTCCAACTTATTTAGATGGTAAGAGCTTGGTACCATTAATGAAAGATAAGAAAGCTAAGATTCAAGAGTATTCTATCAGCCAATATCCTCGTGGTGTGAAAAAAGAAGAAGCGGAGCGTTTGGGATATACTTCAAAAAAATTGATGGGCTATAGTTTACGTACAGATAAATATAGATTAACGCTTTGGGTGAATGATTTTACTACTAAATCTCCATATGATCCTGCTAAATTATATGCTAAGGAAATGTATGATTATGTAAAAGATCCATTAGAGAAAGTAAATGTAGCCGACCAAAAAGAATATGCTAGCATTTATAAAGATTTGTACAGCAAAATGCTTGAGTTTTTTGCTTCACAGGTAAGTAAATAATTCAAAGAGAATGGCTAATCTAAATCATACGGTTAGCCATCTTTTTTATCAAACAAGAAAACTTTGTTAAATGAAAAGAATCATCTTAATAATATTGGTATTTTTTGCAATTAGTATTAATACTAAAGCGCAAGAGTATATCACAGAAAAAAACATTCATTATTATCCCGATTCTATCAACAACAAAGATGAATACACAAATACACAGTGTACCCTTGATTTTTATTATCCTAAAAACATAAAAAACTATCCAACAATTGTATGGATTCATGGAGGAGGGATGTCTCATGGAGAAAAGCAATTGCCCAAAACTTTAATGGATAAAGGGTATGCTATTGTTGGGGTTGAATATAGATTATCACCAAAGGTAAATGCGCCAGCTTACATAGAAGATGCAGCTGCAGCAGTAGCTTGGGTTTTTAAGAACATTGAAAAATATGGCGGTAGCACCAAACTCATCTTTCTTTCGGGTCATTCGGCAGGAGGATATTTAGATTTAATGGTAACACTCGATAAAAGTTATCTGGCAAAGTATAACATAGATGCCAATAGCATTGCAGCTTGTATTCCTTTTAGTGGAGAAGCCATCACACATTATACCATTCGTAAAGAAATGGGAATAAAAAACACACAACCCATCATTGATAAGTATGCACCACTCTATTTTGTACGAGCAGATGCACCCCCATTGATGTTGATAACAGGAGACAGGGAAAAAGAATTATTGGGTAGATATGAAGAAACAGCCTATCTGTGGCGAATGATGAAGCTGGTAGGACATACCCGTACTACTATTACAGAATTACAAGGATTTGATCATGGTGGAATGGCAAAGCCTGCCTATCCTTTATTATTGAAAGGGGTAGCAGACATTACTAAAGAAATATTGGAAAAGAAATGAAAATAAAAATATTCTCTTTTGCATGGGGTATTTTGCTATTGCTTATTAGCAATGGCTCTTTTTCTCAAACATCAACGTTAGTCTCATTAGATACTACAGGCAAGTTGGTGTATAAACCCGATGCAAAAGGAAATATTATTCCCGATTTTAGCGGGGTTGGATATAAAAATGGCGAGGTCGCAATTCCCACGGTTGCGGTTGTAAAAACTGTTTATCCTGTTGCAGGAGACAATCTCGCCAATATCCAGAATGCCATTAATGAAGTCGCGAAAATGCCTATTGGTGCGGATGGTTTCAGAGGAGCTATTCTTTTTAAAGCAGGCATCTATAGTGTAAGTAATACCGTTCAGATTACTGCTAGTGGTATTGTATTAAGAGGACAGGGAACTGATACTACTACAGGAACTCATTTTTATGCGCCAACTTTATCTCAATATACATTATTCAATTTTACAGGTAAAGGAGGGCTAAGTACTACCGGCGCTAAAAAATCCATTACCAATCCCTACATTCCTTATGGGACAAACCAGGTGGTTGTTTCAAGTAATACGGGAAATTTCAAGGTAGGTGATTCAATTTTAATAACAAGAACACCAGATACAGCATGGATAACTTTATTGACCATGGCGCAATGGGGTTGGACAACTTCTGGCTATATCATTTCGTACCAAAGAAAAGTAACTGCTGTAAACGGGGATACTTTAACCATTGATGCCCCCATGGTAGATATTATAGATACAACTTATTCAACTGCTATCGTTGTAAAATACAAGAGTACTAATTATCTCCGTAATTGTGGAATTGAAAATATGAGTATGAGCTGTGCTTATACATCCGATACTGCTGAAAACCATGCTTGGGATGGTATAGATTTTACCAATGCCATGAATTGTTGGGCAAGAAAAGTAGATGTGTATTATTTTGGATATACTGCCGTTACCATGTATGTTAGCACTGCCTGGATAACTGTGGATAGTTGCAAAATGATAGATGCCAAATCCAATATTACTGGCGAACGTAGGTATTCATTTGAAATAGATGGACAACATACGCTGGTTAAAAACTGTTGGACCAGAAATGGTCGTCATGATTATGTAAATGGTGGCAGGGTTGCTGGACCTAATGTATTTTATAACAGTACAGCTACCATTCAACAGAATGATATTGGACCACACATGCGTTGGAGTACAGGTATTTTGTTTGATAACATTGTAAGCAATGCCAATCAGGATGTTCAAAACAGAGAAAGCTTTGGTACTGGTCATGGATGGGCGGGTTCTCAGATAATGTTCTGGAACTGTAAAGCAGGCACTTTCATTATGCAAAAGCCCCAAGGCGATTATACCAATTGGGCAATTGGTTGTACTGGAAAAATAACGAACGTCGGAAGTTTTGGTGCTCAGACTTCTGGTATAGTTGAATCTAATAACAAACGGATTGCTGCCATCCCTAGTTTGTATATGGCACAATTAAATCAACGCTTGGGCATAGGAAATAAAAAAGCGCAGACTATTGCTTATGATACCCTGCCTATTCATCAACTAGGTGATTCCGATTTTGTTCCTGCTTGTTCTGCTAGTTCTGGTTTGCCAATAACCCTTACAAGTTTGAATCCGAATGTGGCTACTATTGTTAATGGTGCTATTCATATAGTAGGTATCGGTACTGCTATTATCAATGCCGCTCAGGTTGGGGATAGTAATTATACGGCTGCTCCTGTTTACGGACAATTGCTTACTGTGCAAGCTGCTCTTCCTATACAAATAAAAAATATCACTGCAACTATCCATTCAAATGGTGTTTTAATTAATTGGGAAGCGGCTAATGAAATAGGAGTTGAAAAGTATGAAATAGAAAAAAGTGATAATGGAAATAATTTTACATTAATTGGAACATTAAATGCTTCTAAAAGCACGCAATACAAGTTCACTTATCCATTTCAAAGTGGTAATTCTTATTTCAGAATAAAATCCGTAGCGCAAGATGGAACTTATTGCTTTAGCAAAATAGTTAAGGTTACTTATATTAGCAACCCTTCAATCAGTGTTTATCCAAATCCTGTTACCAATAAATTGATTGTTTCTGGTTTAGTAGGAAAACCTACACTCTCAATCATCAATTCATCAGGAGTAACATTACTAACTCAAAAAGCATTTTCATCCTCTTGTACACTTTCACTTACTAACTTAAAAGCGGGAGTTTATACCTTAATAATTTCAAACGATTTAACAGGCGCTTCATCTACAAAAATTATTAAGAATTAAATGAAACATATTTTAAAACTTTCTTTTTTGCTAACTATCATTACCATCGGTAACGGGTCTTTTGCCCAAACGACCCCTTTGGTTTCAATTGATACCTCTACAGGAAAGTTGACTTATAAAGCAGATACTTTAGGAAACACGCTTCCAGATTTTAGTGGGGTAGGCTATATGAATAGTGAAGTTGCCATCCCAACTGTTGCGGTAGTAAAAACTGTTTATCCTGTGGCAGGAGATAATCTGGCAAACATTCAAAAAGCCATTAATCAAGTAGCTGCAATGCCTTTGGGGCCTGATGGCTTTAGAGGAGCTATTCTTTTTAAAGCAGGTTTATATAATATTAGTGACTCCATAAATATTACTACCAGTGGAATTGTACTTAGAGGCGAAGGAAAGGATACATCAACAGGAACTCGTTTTAATGCATCTACACTTTCTCAATATTCGCTCATAAATTTTAGTGGTGCTGGCACTACCTCTGCAGTAAAATCTACTTTGGTAAACATTACCGACCCTTATGTACCAATAGGCACCAAAAAACTAACACTTGCTACCAATACGTTCAAGGTAGGAGATTCTATTTTAATTACCAGAACACCCAATACTGCCTGGATAAATCTGATTGGCATGAACTTATGGGCATGGACTAGTAAGGTGGGCATTGTGAGTTATATTAATAAAGTAACAGCTGTAAGTGGCAATACCATCAGTCTAGATGCACCGATGGTAGATGTATTAGACCCTTTATATTCTACAGGTACGGTTTCTAAATATAAAGCAAAATGGGCTTCGCAAGGTGGAGTAGAAAACATGTGCTTTACTTCTAACTATACCTCCGATACTGCTACCAACCACGGTTGGGAAGCCATAGATTTTAATAACTTTAAAAACGGGTGGGTTAGAAATGTAGACGTATATTATTTTGGTTATTCGGCCGTTCAGATATATTCTACTTCTGCTTGGATTACCATAGATAGTTGCAGAATGATTGATGCTAAGTGCGATGCCCTGGCTGGCTTCTCTTTTCATTATGAAGGTCAGAGATGCCTCACTAAAAACTGCTGGACACGTAATGGCAACCATGATTTTGTAATTGGTAGCAGAGATTGTGGCCCTAATGTATTTGTAAACTGTGTTTCCACCAAACAACAGATGGATATTGGGCCGCATCTGAAATGGGGTACCGGTTGCTTGTTCGACAATATAACTAGCGATGGGATACAGGAAGCCATCAATAGAGCTAGCGAAGGTGGTGGCACCATGGGACAAGGTTGGGGTGGTGCTCAAATTTGTTATTATAACTGTACAGCGCCTTCTATTGAAGTGCAGGACATTCCGGGTGATGAGCGTAACTGGGCAATTGGATGTGTTATTTCTCCTAAAGGTGGATATGGGATAACCAATAGAGGTAACAAAAATGCCATAGAACCTATTGGCGATACCAGTTCCTCCAATCGTCGTATATCTCTTATACCTAGTTTGTTCAATGCACAATTGGCAGATAGAATTGGTACTTACAGAATGCAACCTCAGTCTATAAGTTTCGATACCCTTGCATCAGTTTCTGTAGGGGATAAAGATTTTATTCCTACTTGTTCTGCTAGTTCTGGCTTGCCCATTACGCTTACAAGTTTGAATCCGAATGTGGCAACTATTGTTAATGGGGCTATACATATTGTAGGTATCGGCACTACCATTATCAACGCTTTTCAAGTTGGGAATGCTGCTTTCACACCTGCTCCCGTTTATGGGCAGTTGCTTACTGTGGGTGCTTCATTACCAGTTCAATTAAAAAATATTATGGCTACCATCAGACCACAAGGTGTGTTGGTTGGTTGGAACGTGACTAATGAAGTGGGTATTAAAACATATATCATTGAAAGAAGTAGTGCTACCAGCAACAATTTCTCTACTGTTGGTGCTGTAAATTCAACCCATAAAACAATTTATTCATTCACTGATGCTTCACCTGTTTATCCTGCTTATTACAGATTAAGAATAGTTAGTATTGATGGAAGCATTACTTATAGCAATAGTTTATTGGTTTCAAAAGGGTCAAATAGTAACATCAGCATCTATCCAAACCCTGTAAATAACAATTTGACGGTGGCAGGATTGACCGGTAAATCAATCCTAAAGATTACGAATACGATGGGAAAAAAGGTGTTGGAACAAAATACGGGTGCTAATTCTTTAAATCTGGATATAACTAGATTAAAGAGTGGAACTTATATCCTTTCCATCACAGATGATACGGATAGAGTTGTAATTAAAAAGTTTATTAAAGAGTAGGAAACTGATTTAGGTAGGTGATAAAGTTTATCGTTTAGATTATTTATCCTATCCGATAGTTAGGTTATAATAAACGAGGTCTAGGATACAACAAACTAGGTCTCGGATGCGACATCCGAGATCTCAGAAACAACAAACGTGGTCTCGGAAATGACATCCGAGATCTCGGAAACGACAAACGAGGTCTCGGATGTAACAAACGTGGTCTCGGATGCGACAAAAGGTATCTAGGAAAGAAGTGTTTACATAAATAATATAGATAAAATGATAAAGAAAAGCGTATTGGTTGTTGCAATAAGTCTGGTTGTTTCGGCAAATTTGTTTGCTCAGGAGCAAAAAAAGCCCAACGTGCTATTTATTGCTATAGATGATTTGAAACCTGTTCTGGGTTGCTATGGCGATAAAATGATAAAAACACCAAACATTGACCGCCTTGCAAAGATGGGGACTGTTTTTATGAGTAACTATGTGCAACAAGCCGTTTGTGGCCCTACCCGTGCAAGTTTAATGACAGGCAAACGCCCCGATTATACCAAAGTGTGGGATTTACAAACACCTATGAGAGATGTTAATCCCGATATTCTGAGCTTGCCTCAATACCTTATCACTCAGGGATATTCTACCCAAGGTATTGGAAAAGTATATGACTCAAGAGACGTAGATAAGGATTTAGACAAACCATCCTGGAGCGTTCCTTATTATAAGAATGCAGAAGAATACTATGATAAAGCAGCAGGATTGCCTGTGAATGTAGAATATCAGGCAGCAGAATGCAAAAAACAAGCGGCCAAGTTTACGGCTGAAGCCGAAGCTAAAGGAATTAAGGGGAAAGAACTAAAGCAATACATCAATGAACGAGTTCGCCCAACAACCGAGTGTTTAGATTTGCCTGATAATGCCTATGAAGATGGCGCAAATGCCTTGAAAGCAAAGGATGTACTGATTAATTTAAGTAAAACTCCAGAACATCCATTCTTCTTTGCAGTAGGTTTTCATAAACCACATCTTCCTTTTGTATCACCTAAGCGCTATTGGGATTTATATAACAGAGAAGAAATGCCCGTTGCCAAGTTTCAGGAAAAATCTAAGAACGGAGTGGATATAGCTTATCACAGTGCATCGGAAATGAGGTTATATACCGATATTCCTGAATTACTTTCATTCAC
>CAISCV010000174.1 GCA_903883945.1 uncultured Chitinophagaceae bacterium
CGTTGTGTTAGCCCCAATAAGCTGTAGATACCATATTTTGTAGCTTAAATAACGCATTTGTGGAAAGGCATAGAGCGCTTCTAAATCGTTAGTTGCATAGTTGTACTGCAAATACAACTGCTTGCCAACTTCTATTGCTTTAGGGTAGTTTTTGGTAAGGTAATAGTGCCTGAATAGTACCGTAGAAGAAAATACATGGTCTTGCATGTCTGCAATCCCCCTTTCTGGCAACACACTTTCTGCATAAAGTTTTATTCCTTCATCGTAGTGTTTAATTCTAAAAAGAGGATCGAAGCCTATCTCAAAAAAGTAATTCCGGATTAATGGGGTTTTGGCAAAGTGTTTAAAGAATGGCTGCGGGTTTTCTATTTGCAGTAAGCTATCAAACACATCTAATACTATCTCGAACCGCAAATCATTTTCAAGATGTACGGCATCTTCAAACAATGCTTCCAAAGGTTCGTAACAGCCTAGTACAATGTTGTGGTAGATGAGGCTTTTAGGTTTGATAATACTATTTGCGGAAGCACCTAATATTAGTTTTGTGTGGAATTTTTCATTTACCCACAATTCAAAACTACTCCAATCAGCATGACCAATTAAGCTCGCCAATATGTTTAAAATAACGGTTGATATTTTGGGCGATTCTTCCAATATAAAAAAGCGGTATAAGGTAGATTCCGAAACATATTCGGATAGGTTGGTCAATATTATTTGGCTAAGCTTGGCGCAATCAGGTTTGGTCTTAATGTGATAGCCAAATTGCTCCTTCAGTTTTATCTGAAGTTCATTTATCAAAAATGTCTTTGTAGTAGTGTTGAGCTTGGGCATTTTAATATACTATTTCATTGCCAAAAGATAAAATATAGATGCAATGATAAACAAAATACCCATCCATTCTTTTAGGGTAGGCTTCTCGTTGTGAAATACAAAAGCAGTTACTATGGTCACAGGGGAAATAATACTGTAAAATATCGGTAAGCTATCTTAGCAAATGCACACGCCACAGGCGATGCGCTAGCCCTTGTAGATGTAAGCGAGTAACGCGGACTAGCTGCGGAGATTGCTTATTCTTTTATGATTATTTGACGGTCTTACCTTTTTTGTATCCCCTTTTTGCACCATAGCCAATACCACTTGCAAGCAATAGTAAACTCATGCCTCCATCAAAGGGTACAGTTGGAGATGGCGCGCCTAAAGTAGTTCCATTGCCATTAATACCGCTCCCATTAGTGCCTGGTCCACCAATAGAGAACTGTCCTTTTGTTGTTATTGTAGTCATGGTTAAAATGACTATTATACAAACTGCCTTTACTAAGTTATTCAAAATTGCTTTCATCTTTTTTATTTTATGATTATTTCTCTATTGACAGCCTTTCCATTTTCATCAATTGCAGTAATTGTATAGCTACCTACTGCTAAAGCATTTCCTATGACAATGCTTTCGAGTTTATCAATTGCTGTATGATTTATTTGTGTACAATAAACTGTTTGTCCTGCCTTATTAATTAAGCTTATTGCATATTTACCAACAGCTGTTAACCCTATCTTGAAATGATTATTTATTACAGGATTCGGCAAAATTGATAATTGATAATTATTAATAGATACCCTAGAAACATTACTATAGTTAATCAATCCTGCATTATCAATTACTTTTATGCGGTAATAAGCCCCCTTCTCTAAAGGTAATATGTCTATATAACTGTAGTTAGTACTCGACGAAGGAGTAACAGCAGAGAGTTCCGTGAAGTTGATTCCATCGGCAGAACGCTCCACCTGATAATTTTTTATATTACAATCGCCTTCTACTGTCCATTTTACTACTACTTGATTGTTATGCAAGGCTTTTGTTGTAGCCACAATACTTTCGAGAGGCAATGTGGTTGGCTTAAACACAATACTAAAACGTGTATTCGAAGTGTCGGTAGTTGTTGCAAATGCAATCATATTACTGTCTCCCTTTAATAATGTTTGGGTATTCAATGATTTATCTTTCAGGTAGGCATTCAAACCATTTCCTGCAAACTGACTTGCGTCTAAAAGTAATGTATAAGGCGTGTTTTTATTTAATTGATATAAATGCAAAGGCAATTCATCTGTAGCAGTAGGTTGCGACCATCCATTTGCACAAAGTTCTTTTCCTGCCACCGAGAAAGTTAGGTTTTCCCCTTGATTATTTATTTTCAGACCATCCTCTTTGTTAATTGCCCTCGAGAAATTATTATTGAAAACCACAACTGCACCATCCAAGTTTTTACCATTTGCAAACAATCCTGTAGCAATTCTATTCAGAGATGTTGAAGTGCCAAATAATGAAACCTGACTATTATTATTGTTCTTAGCATTTTCAGTAAAAGTTAATGAAGGGTTAGCACTATTACTGCAAACAAAAAAGCCTTGACTTGGTTGAAGATATTGTGCTGCACTCTTTGCAAACACATTACTTATACCAATATTGGTTCCATAATAATTATAGTTTTCGTAGTTGCCATACAGAGTTGTAGGGTCTAAATACCAATAACCATCATACAAACCACTCTTTGTCAACGCATTAAAATCTACCTGTGATTGGTATGGATTAGATACAAATGAGAACTTATCTGTGCCTCTTGTTAAAGGAATAGATTGATTACCCGTTAATAGTGTTCCAGAATAGGCAAGTGTAACATCACTATTCATATAGCTAATATAGGTAGTTGGAACAACAGGATTGTTATGACCACTTACCAATACCCGATAACCAGTGTACTGATTTAAGGCTGTGTTATTAGAAGCGGTTGTCCAACCACTCGCAGCATTGTAATTATATACCAAATAGTTTTTCAAAGAATCTCCCCATGTATTCGCAATTGTGCTAGCACCCGATACACAAACCCCTAAATCTCTGTGGGCTGAATATCCTTTAGGAATATAAATTTCTACTTTTACGATACCATTGATAATGCCATTCACTTTTTCTACAATTGCAGAACCTGTTGCCAATGATTTTAGGATTAGGTCACCGCCTGTATTCAAAGTGCCTCCTGTATTTGCTATTAATTTGTTATATAATTTCAAAGTATTACCCAATGTTACAGTGCCGTTGATAGTAAGGTTTTGTAAACTATTGTTATTCGCATCAAAGTTGATAGTACCTGCTGTACCTCCGATGTTTAATGAAGAATTTGCAGACCCAATCAAACTGCCTGTTCCAGTAACCGCACCATTGATAGTAAGGGTATGACCATTCAGATTGATATTGTTATTAAGTGTAATATCACCCAATACTACATCTGTATTTAAAATCAGCTGATGTGTAGGTAGGGTAGGTATTGTAACAGTACTTGTACTAGTAGGTACTAATCCGCTACTCCAATTTGTGGCATCATTCCAATCGGTGGAAGTGGTACCTGTCCATAGATAATCAATTCCAAACAACTCTTTAGGATGTTGCACACCTTCGTTCGAGTAGCCCGTAGAACCACTATAGTTACTATAGTCCTGCTGCCCGATAGTAATACTAGCTGAACCCGTACTTCCCGTAGCATCTGTACCTGCAGATGCGTTAGTTTGTTGGGAAAAACCTTTGCTCATTACTATTAGCAGCAAAAGGATTGATAAATACTTTTTCATTCCATTAATTTTATTGTAATTGTAATTTTTATACTAACCCTTATAGGGTTCAAAACCCTATAAGGGTTTATGGGTTTACACAAATAAAAAGCGTGCAAACCCATTATTTCTAATTGATTTACACGCCTTATTTTTCAGTGATAATGGAGAGTTGAGAATTGAAAATGAAGAACTGTATAAAACTAATTTTCATTTTCCCATTATCAATTATAACTCTATTGGAAATCTTTCCTTGAACCATTTAATATCATGGATAGGTATAGGGCTTTCTGTAAAATTCAAGAGCGCCTTTTCTTTGGTAACAATTACTTCACTGTTTGTTTGTAAGGCGAGGTCGAAAAGAAAATTGTCTTTGGGGTCAGGGCTATTTGAAAAGATAGGGATTGTTTCTACTAAAGTAGCAAAGTCCAAAACACTTCTTATCTCTTCATCTATATTTATGGTTTTCTTGTTTGAAACTTTTTTTAGGTTCTTTCCAAATTCATTTAATAAATGCTCATTTACAAAAACCTTCATATTGTAGGATACTACCATATTTGCAAGACGATACAATTTTCCATAAGAGGCGTACGTTATTAAAACTGATGTGTCAATGACGAAGTGATTCTTCATAATCTTCCCTCCTGTTTTTGCTGACCAAATCAGCAATTTCTTCTTCGGAAAGCGTTATGTTTTCGGCAGCCCATTTCTCATCTAGGGTTTTAATTCTTTCTTGTATTTCCGACCAATGTGCTTTTCTATATGCACGTTGTTCTTCAACAGTCATTTTTAATCGTTCGTCAATCAATTGTTGAATTGAAGTAGATGTTGTATTTAATAAAGTCCTATTCATTGCTTGATTATTGTTTGTTTGAAATATCAATTATCCATTACGATATAATTCCTGCAATATAGCATAATAGTATTTACAAACACAATCTTACACTTTTAAAACGTATAAACCAATCTATCAAAGAACTATTTATAATTTATTCTACACCTAGTTTTATATTATTTATATTTTAATAGCCCCAATTAATTAGGGGAACAAATAACATTATTAATGACAATGAAAAAACTTATTCTTCTTCATTCACATCCACCTCGTCTATTGTATCTCCTGCTTTACATTGCGTATTAAAATAGCTTTTAATTTCAGTTGAAAGACTCATCCTAAGTGAACCATTATCTTTGAAAGTTACTTTATCCTTTTCAACCGTATATTCTGTGATAAAATAACCTTGTAAATCACTTGGCAAACTTTCCAACAGACTCTTGTCATCCTTTTTTTCTATGATAAGGTATAATGACAATTCAGGTTTTGCTTTAGCTGTCTGAATAGCAATTCCTAATTCAATAAACACATTTGGATTTGTCTCTGTAATATCGAATATAATAGCATTAGACATATTCATTTTCCTAATGATGCTATCTAGCATATTCCTTCCAGCAGATGCCCTTAGCCTCTTGTAATCAATTTTATATTCCACCCCATTTTTGCTAGTTTTGCCTTCAAACAAGTTATTTACCTGCTTTATAATCTCCTTAATTGCCATTTCTGAATGGCAATCTATTAATTTTTCTCCTGCTTTACGCCATTGATAGGCTGCTGAAATTCTAAAATTCATTTTGTTTATTTAATTTGTTACCAATATATAATTACTTGACCAACACCTGCATTTGCCCTTGAAGGCGTTATATTATAAAAACAAGATCCTCCAATTCCTATTGATGAATATGTGCTGCTACCGTTACCGGCAGCACCTCCAAAACCTATAGTTCCGGTTCCAGCACTCCCATATGTTCCAGTCCATCTTATACTTCCTGTTCCATTTTGCCCAGACAAGTTGTAGGTTGCTGTAGATATACCTCCTACTCCACCATCAGTATTTGTCGCATTTCCACCACCAGTAGCACTTATAATTGTATCACCACTACTAATTTCAACAACACTAGAAGTACCACCACCAGTTGTTCCAACTGTAATTGAGTATGTGTTCATTGGAATAACTTTAAAGCATTGATAACCATATCCACCTCCACCACCTCCATAACCAGTAGAGTAACTAGTACTATTATTAAATGAATAATAATCATAACCCCCGCCCCCCCATACTTCAATGCAAATTTGACTAACCCCAGGTGGCACATTCCAAGAATAAGAACCTGGTGTACTGTAAGTTTTTGGTGAAGTAAAAATGGTTGGTTTTGTTGTATTAGATGATGAAACAAATGAATTTGTAAGACTTGTTGTGTCAATTGGTGAAGAAGTACCAGTAGATTGTGAACCACCACTAGAACTAGTAATACTACTTGCTCTAGCACTTGCCATAGTCATTCCAAAGGCCTCAATTTTCCATACCTTTCCTGTAGGGACTGTCTGACTTCCTGAAACAGACGAGGTCAATGATATTGCCTGTGAGAATTTTAAATTGTTACTTGTATCAATTGCAAATTCAAGAATTGAGACTGTCTTGATATTATTTAAAAGTGTAATCTTCTGTCCTGCTTTCACCCAATAAGGCAATGATACGCCAGAGCTAAAAGCAACTGAATCATTATCAATTAATAATACAGGATTGGTTTGAGCTTTTAAACTATTAAAATTAATAATTTGGATGAACATCATTGCCAATCCAATAAATGTGATTCTTTTCATACTATTTATTTTTTGTTATTAAATTAAAATCCGTTTGATGTAAAAATTAAGGTTTGTGTATTATTAATACCTGTTGAAGAAATAAGACTCGTACTATTTCCCCAACCGCTATTTGTTTTAGGTCCATAAATACTATTTGTAGTGGTATTCAAATAGAAATCACCAACGTTTCCTTGGGATACGATAGGGTCAATTGTTCCATTCAAAATCGTATTGCCATTAATGCCTGCTATTCCCGCCGAGCCTCTTACATATCCTGCAGTTAATTTTTGACCTGTACTTAGGATAACATAAAGACTATCACCAGTAACATTTGCATTGGTAATACTTGTTCCAGTAGCACCTGTTAAGCCTTGAATTCCCTGTTGTCCAGTTGCACCAGTCAATCCTTGTATCCCCTGTACGCCATTTGCACCTGTAAGTCCTTGTATTCCTTGTGCACCAGTTGCACCCCTAACATAGCCTGCGGTCAAAGTTTGACCTGTACTAAGTGTTATGTACAAGCTATCACCTATCACTCTAGTATTTGTAATACTTGTTCCAGTAGCACCCGTTAAGCCTTGAATTCCCTGTATTCCTGTAGCTCCCGTTAACCCTTGAATACCTTGCGCACCCGTTGTTCCAGTAAGCCCCTGAATACCTTGAGCTCCAGTTGCTCCAATTGCACCTGTAAGTCCTTGTATTCCTTGTGCACCAGTTGCACCCCTAACATAGCCTGCGGTCAAAGTTTGACCTGTACTAAGTGTTATGTACAAGCTATCACCTATCACTCTAGTATTTGTAATACTTGTTCCAGCAGCACCCGTTAAGCCTTGAATTCCTTGTGGACCAGTTGCTCCAGGTGTTCCACTCTTTTCTGCATACAATGCATAAGCCACACTTAATAATTGTGTCGTTCCTGCCACCAAGTAGCTTGTTCCTCCTGTCGGGTCAATCTCTGATTTGATATAATAAGGCCCTGCTGACCAATCAATAGAAGAAAATGTACCTGAAACTACTGTGCCTCCACCAATTTGAAGAGTCACCAATCCATTTGCATTAGAAGTGGCTGTTTGTGTTTCTACATAAACTGCAGTTCCACTAACTGAACCTTGCAGAATGCTGACTTTTACGCCAATTGAATGGTTAGTTACGAGTGTACCACTACTATTACGGACTACACTTTGAAAACTCATTTTTTGTGGTGCCTGTGCATTCAGTGCATTGTAAATCACTAGTAATACTAATAGGTAAATTATTCTTTTCATCATTTTTAATTTTATACTTTATTAATCTTGTTTTTGCATTTCTTCATAACAGAATCTGCCTACTTCACTTTTCATTTTAATCAGCATTGTTGAAGTAGTTTTTAAAATTTTACTTTTAAATTATCGTGTTAGTAATTAACTTTTCAAATGACATTATTATGTTTACATCATTGATAAAGTTTTCAATAATTTTTAAATAAGAATTTGTTGTTGTTATTTTTATTTGTTTATATCTTGTTTTATCACCAAACTTTAAAAAATCCTCTTTGGTTGAATTGTATTTCATATCTTTTTCTAAATTAACCTCTTTTAAATCTAACCAATTCGTTAATGAATTTATTTTTTTAATTGTCTCTAACTCATTAGTTTTTGATTCTGTTATGTGAATCATTCTACGATAGTACATACCACTCAACTCAATACTTAATGTTACTTTTTCATTTACCTTGTAATATAATCTTACTTCTGCATCTTTTGCATGAACTATGGAGTTTGTTTGTTCTATTTTATCAGGGTCTATATTGGGTATATTTACAATCTTATTGTATATCTTAAGTGCTAGAAGTTCAGCATTTTTCTTCATATAAAAGTCACCCATTCTAACGTTGTATTGATTCAGTGCATTAAATAAATCGTCATACCAATTATAATGAGTAGACTCGTCTTCAGATGCTTTGATAATGTAATCATCTAGCTCACATAAAAAATCTACAAGCTTCAAGTAATCACCTACTATAGCTTTCTTATAAGAACTGTCTTTGATGAAAGGTAATTCTTTGTTTTTTAGCTCTTCTAATAACTGTTTATAGGTCAACAACTTCCATTTTCCTAACACAAATGAAGGTTCTGATAACGTTAATAGGATTAAATGATTATTTGCATTTTGTTTTAATGCTTTTTCATTGTATTCTTTCAATTGTTTTTCATCAGGTAGGCTCTTTACTTTATTCTCGATTATTATATCAAAAACCCACTCATTAGTAACCCTGCTTCTGACTTCCAGGGTAATATCAAAATGATTTTTTTCTCTATGAACCTCTCCAATTTCTAATGATTTAACATCAAACTCTAGGTTAGTGTATTTTACTAAAATCTCGAGAAATTCATCCTTATTCTCGTTTATAAGCCACGCAAGAAAGTTACTATGAAACAACTCTTTGGATGATAGCGAAAAATTAAAAATGGGGCTTATTACGCTGGTATCACCAATAATCTGGAATCTCGATTTTCCGCGC
>CAISCV010000175.1 GCA_903883945.1 uncultured Chitinophagaceae bacterium
ATTACGGGAATTTCTCAAGAAATATAATAATTTCTCAAGGAATACGGGAATTTTCATAAAAAGGCAGGAATATTCTAAAAATTACGGGAATTTTCGAAGGAATACGGGAATATTGGAAATAATACGATATTCTTGAAAGGATTACGAGAATCATAAAAGAAACATAGAAATTAAGTCAAGTCTATATTCGCCCGTGTCCTGATTATTGAAAACGACACCAAAACAACCAATGGTGAGCCTTCTTTTCTTCTATAAAATTAAAAATATATTTACTAATAAAGAAATTTAATAGCTATCTATTTACTATTTGTGTCTAAATGATTTATTATATTAAACAATAAAGCCTAATTCATATCCTTTGTGATAATATTAACGTTTTATTCCACCAAAACACCACTTTGTAGCGTCCTTTGTTCAAGTTGACTGCAGAGCGGTACTTACGGCCAATTAAATTTTATCACGCATACAAATTTATCATCATGGCAACTCCTACAGTTTTAACCGTTAGCATACCTGGTATCAAAGCAATTGGTGTAGATATTTTAGGCGCCAAAGCCTATAATATTATGGAAGCAATCTTCGTAATTAATACAGCAATCTTTATTGGAACCCCTCCCATTACACTTTTAGTATTAACGGGTCTTATTACCAATTACAATGTCAGGCGTTCTGCCTATATACAAGGAGGACTTTCATTAAAAAAGCCTTATCAGACAGCACTTTCAGCGCTTAGAAGTGGTCTTTGTTCACTTGCCCCATTTGTAGATGATATCGCTGTTGGTAATGAAGATACTTTGAAGTTGAGTATGTTGCCTTATTCTGCAAAGGGGAATGATACAGGTGATCTTATAAGAAAAGGCGCATTACCAACAGGTCTAGTTTATAGTACAGGTAGTATTACTGGCTCTGCTATTGTATCGTGCAAGACTTTTGGTAAAAATGCCAAATACATTGCTATTGCGGTTCAAAATGAAATGTTACCCGATGGCACTATAATGACTGCTGATGGACAAATCATACTTCCTTCGGGTTTTGCAGCACCTTCCTATATCATTAATATCAACGGCAAAAGGGTTAAATCATTAGTGAATATGATTCCAAAAATGGACTATTATCTGTATTATGTAATGATGTTTGGCGTTAATGTGAGTGGTTTGAGCCTGCCGTTAAAGATTGCATCGAAAAATTAGTGTTTTAATAAAGTGGCTTTACCACAAGGAAAACAACGGTTTCAATAAAGAACACATGGCTTTATTGTTTAATTTCCTACCTCTTAGTGCTCCTAGCAATTCCTTACCTAGTGTTCCCTTGTGTTGAAAAATTACAGCAGCCTGCTATTTTATATACCTGCATAATAAGCGCTTTTCTAATGTGTATCTTCCATAAATGCTTCTCTCTTTGCTTTTAATTCCGCTAATTTTTCTTTGCTGTAGGCCAGCTTCGTTATTAATACAAACAATACAGGCACTATAAAGATGGCTAGCAGCGTTGCGGCAAGCATACCTCCAAATACCGTATACCCAATAGTACTTCTTGCGATAGCACCCGCGCCGCTAGCAAAAACAAGGGGTAATACACCCAATATAAACGCAAAGGACGTCATGATGATGGGGCGAAGCCTCAACCTGATTGCTTCCATAGTGGCAGGAATAATCTCTATACCACTATCTACCCTTTCTTTCGCAAATTCAACAATAAGGATAGCATTTTTGGCAGCTAACCCTATTAAGGTTACCAAGCCTATCTGTGCATAGATGTTATTGTTGAGGGTAGGTATCAACGTGAGGGTAAGGATGGCGCCGAAGGCGCCAATAGGTACCGCTAATAATACAGAAAAGGGTACAGACCAACTTTCGTACAACGCTGCCAAGAAAAGAAAGACAAACAAAATAGACAAACTAAAGATGAGGAGGGTACTATTGCCTGCATTTATTTCTTCTCTGCTCAAGCCTGCAAACTCATACCCATAACCTGCTGGTAATACCTTCGCAGCCACATCTTTAAGTGCATCTAATGCCTGACCACTACTATACCCTTCTCTGGCAGAACCATTTATCTCGGCACTTCTAAACAGGTTGTAGTGAGAGATAAGCGCGGGGTTTTCTGTTAGTTTATAACTGATTAATGTACTCAAAGGAACCATCGTGCCTTGTTGATTGCGCACATAATATTGGTCTAAAGCATGTATATCGCCCCTGAAAAGGGTATCTGCTTGTGCTATTACCTTAAAGTTTCGCCCATACAAAGTGATGTCATTCACATATTTACTACCCAGATAAGTTTGTAGGGTATTATATACGTCACTCAATGACACACCTAGTTTTTTACACTTTTCTCTGTCTACATCTACTTGATAACCTGGGGTTCTGGCCGTGAAAAAGGAGAAAGCCTTGCCAATTTCGGGACGCTTATTGGCTTCGGCAATAAAGGTATTCATCACTTTCTCAAACTGTTTGATGTCGTCGGTACTTTCTTTTTGTTCCAGTTCGAAAGTAAAGCCTCCACTTTGTCCTAGTCCCGGAATAGCAGGAGGAGAGGTTACAATAATATTTGCTCCTTTTATATTGGCAAATTTTTTCTGTAGGGTAGCAATGATACCCTCTAATTGCAATGCTTTTGTTGTACGCTTATCCCATGGCGTAAGTGAGGAGAATATGGCGCCACTGTTAGACTTACTTGCTAATGAAATAGCATTAATTCCCCCTAGGGCAGCAAAGTGAGAAATGCCTTCGGTATGCTTGAGGGTATCCATAATGGCATTAATCATTTGCAGGCTTTGTGTAGTAGAGGTAGCTTCTGCCATTTCGAAGTTGATAAATATCCTTCCTTCATCTTCTGTTGGAATAAAACCTGTTGGTTTTTCTTTAAACATCACACCTGTACCTATGTAAACGCAAGCAAGCATTACCAATACCAATGGTGTCCGTTTAATGCACAATTGTACGCCTTTGGAATAACTATAGGTTGTTTTTGCAAACCATCGGTTGAAGAGATAAAATAACTTATTCATACCCCTCGACTCTTTATCCAATTTCATGGGTTTGAGGAATAAAGAACACAATGCAGGCGTTAAGGACAAGGCTATAAAAGCAGAAATAAGTACGGATATCGCAATGGTAATAGCAAATTGTTGGTATAGCCTTCCAACAATGCCGGGTATAAAACCAACTGGTACAAACACTGCTGCCAATATAAGCGCGATGGCAATTACTGGCCCCGAAATATCTTTCATGGCCTTACTCGTTGCATCTTTGGAAGACAATCCTTCGTGATCCATATAATGCTGTACTGCTTCTACCACCACAATGGCGTCATCCACCACAATACCAATAGCTAGTACAAAACCAAACATGGTAAGCGTATTGATGGTGAAACCAAGCGGTATAAAAAAGATAAAAGTACCAATGATGGCTACAGGTATTGCCAAAACAGGAATAAGGGTAGCGCGCCAGCTTTGCAGAAACAGGAATACAACTAGTGTAACCAATAAAAGTGCTTCTATCAAAGTTTTTATCACTTCACTGATAGATACTTTTACGACAGA
>CAISCV010000176.1 GCA_903883945.1 uncultured Chitinophagaceae bacterium
CTGTATAATGCCAATTATCAACAAGCCGTAGCAAATCTTAACGTAGCAAAAGCTAACCTTGCTAAAGCACAACAGGATGCCGACCGATACAATGATCTAGCAAAGCACGATGCCATTGCAACTCAAGTACTAGATCATGCTTTGGCCGACCTTCAATCGTATAAGATGCAATTAAAAGCGGCAGAAGCCAACGTAAACAGTGTGCAAACCAATGTACGTTATGCTACCATTTATGCGCCTTTTAATGGTACTATCGGAATCTCTCAGGTAAAGTTGGGTACAGCGGTAACTGCCGGAACAATGGTATTGAATACCGTATCTACCGATAACCCTATTGCTGTTGATTTTGCTGTTAATGAAAAAGAAATTTACCGTTTCACCCAATTACAACAAAAAGGTTACGCTTCAAAAGACTCCTTATTCACAATTCAATTGCCGGATGGATCTATTTATCCCGAGATTGGAAAGATTGCCTTTATAGACAGGGCAGTAGACCCACAAACAGCTACCTTGAAGCTTAGGCTTCAATTTGATAACAGTAAGCATCTGCTGAAACCTGGTATGAGTTGCAATCTGCGCCTGAAAAACAATAGTAATATCCAGCAGTTATTGGTGCCGATGAAAGCATTGGTAGAGCAAATGGGCGAATACTTTGTATATGTGATGGGTGATAGCAGTAAAGTATTTCAGAAGCATATTAATACAGGTGCTATCATCAATGACAAGATTGTAGTGAAAGATGGGTTGGCAGAAAAAGACAAAGTGGTGGTAGATGGTGTTCAAAAAATGAAAGACGGGATTGTAGTGAAGGTTGTTCCAACAAAAAAATAATAACAGAGATAGTAGATAGTAGTTATTAGATAGTGGTCAATCCTTATCACAAACAACTAATATCTAATAACTAATAATTTAGAAGTATGATTGCAGACGTTTTTATCCGTAGGCCTATTACGGCAATCGTTATATCCATTGTGATTGTTTTATTGGGCAGCTTGGCTATTACAAATTTATCCATCAGTCAATATCCCGAAATAACGCCTCCTACCATTCAGGTTTCAGGTAGCTTTACGGGTGCAGATGCCCAAACAGTCGAACAATCTGTGACCACTCCCATAGAAGCACAGGTGAATGGAACGCCAGGTATGGACTATCTTACCAGTACTAGTACCAATGATGGCAATACCACGCTTAGTGTAGTACTTAAAGTTGGGACAAATCCCGACTTAACGGCTCTTGAAGTGCAAAATAGGGTAAACATTGCAACCCCATCCCTTCCCGACGACGTAAAGCGTGTTGGACTCACCACCCGTAAACGTAATCCTAGTATCCTTTTATTGGTAGGGGTGTATTCTCCTAATGGAACGCACAATGTTTCTTTTGTAGATAATTATACCAACATATTCATTAAAGACGCCTTGCTTCGTGTGCCTGGCATAGGAGATATTTCTAGTCGGGCTGATGACTTTAGTATGCGTATCTGGTTACAAACAGATAAACTGGCAAGACTAGGCATCACGTCTAACGAAGTATTGGCTGCTTTACAGGAACAAAACATTCAGATTGCCGCAGGTTCTGTGGGTGCGCCCCCTCAAAATAGTACCCAGTCTTTTGAGTACAATGTATTAACCAATAGTCGCTTGACCACACCTGCCCAATTCGAAAATATTATCATAAGAAGTAAGCCCGGTGATGCAAATATTGTTCATCTGAAAGACATAGCCCGGGTGCAATTGGGTAAGTTTAGCTATCGGAACAACTCCTTCGTAGATGGCAAAAGAGCTTCGTATCTACGGATTTATCAAGCACCTGGTAGCAATGCCTTGGATGTTGCAAAGGGCGTGTATGCTACTTTGGACAACCTCAAAAAATCATTTCCAAAAGATATAGACTATGTAGTGCCGTTTGAATCGGTTTCTGTGGTAAAAGTATCCATCAGTGAAGTAATAAAAACCTTGATAGAAGCACTTTTATTGGTTACGCTAGTGGTATTCCTGTTTCTACAGAGCTGGCGAGCAACCCTCATTCCTGTTTTAGCCATACCAGTTGCTATCATTGGCACTTTCATCTTTTTTATACCGCTTGGTTTTACCATCAACACTTTAACCATGTTTGGTTTTGTACTAGCTATCGGCATTGTGGTAGATGATGCCATTGTGGTAGTAGAGGCGGTACAGCATTATATGGATCACGAAGGATTATCTTCTAAAGATGCAACGAGTAAGGCCATGAAAGATATTTCTGGGCCAGTAATTGCCATCGCTTTAATATTAGCAGCCGTGTTTGTACCGGTAGGCTTTATACCCGGTATTGTAGGAAGACTATACCAACAATTTGCTATTACTATTGCGATATCTGTATTGATCTCCGCTTTTGTGGCTTTGTCTTTAACACCTGCTTTGTGTTCTTTATTCTTAAAACCAATGAAATTGGATAAAGAGTCTAAGGGCATGAATACGTTGTTTTATCTATTTAACCGATGGTTTGCAAAAACAACGTACCGTTATTCTAAAGGCGTACAAGTATGCATTAAACGGACTCCATTAGTATTGGTCATGCTTGCTTGCGTTTATATGGGTACAGGTGTGATGTTTAAGGCTAAACCAACAGGGTTTATTCCAACAGAAGATGAAGGAAGGATATTCATCAACTTCGAAATGGCAGAAGCTACCTCTACTACACAAAGCCTGCAAATGATAAATGCCATTATGGATACGCTAAAACATACAGAAGGCATTGCTCATTATGCTGCCTTAGGGGGTATTAATGCTATTTCATTAGCAAGTAAGTCTAACAGTGGCGCCATATTTTCTTCATTAACTCCTTGGGATAATCGAAAAACAAAAGCATTACAACTGGATGGTATCATTGCTACCCTACAGAAAAAGTTTGCCAATATAAAAGGTGCAAACATTATTGTAACCTCTCCTCCTGCTATTCCGGGACTAGGACAAAGTGGAGGTTTTACTTTTGAACTGGAACAAAAAGAAAGTACCGACGATATCAAACAGTTTGAGAAGGTGATGAATACCTTTATTGCCGAAGCGAATAAGCGTCCCGAAATTGGCAAGGCATTCTCCTTCTTTACGGCTCGTACCCCAGGTTATCAGGTTGATGTAGACAGAGAAAAGTGCAAGAAAATAGGGGTTTCATTGAGTGATGTATATACTACCCTACAAACTTATTTAGGCAGTAAATACGTAAACGACATCACCTTATACGGCAGAAACTTTAAGGTAATAGCCCAAGCAGATACGCTTTTCAGGGGCGACATCCATGCTTTAGACCAATATTATGTGCGCAATCAACAAGGTACGATGGTTCCTTTAAGTACATTAATCAGTTATAAATTGACAGAGAACCCTGCACTTATTTCACACTATAACTTGTTTAGAAGTGCCGAGATTAATGGTTCGGCCAGAGAAGGGTATAGTAGCGGTCAGGCATTGGAGGCATTAAAAGAGGTAGCTGCAAAGGTATTACCGGCGGGTTACGGGTACGAGTTTGCAGGCTTAAGCAGGGAAGAAATAAATGCAGGCAATAGTACCCTCCTCATCTTTAGTTTATCTATTTTGTTTGTATTTCTTTTCTTGGCAGCGTTATACGAAAGCTGGTCTATACCTTTTTCTGTATTATTAGCGGTACCTATTGGCGCCTTCGGCGCCATCCTTACCCTCAC
>CAISCV010000177.1 GCA_903883945.1 uncultured Chitinophagaceae bacterium
ATGATTAATAGCTTCTTTTACAATTGGTTTATCAGAAATACTTAGCGAACATTTATTCAACCAATCAATTATATTTTTTTTATAGGACATTACTTTAAAATCTTTGCCACTTTCTAGTTTGTAATCGCTCCCCTCTATACTATGGCTTGAAGGTGGAGTACCATTCAGATTCAGATAAATAATCGTAAAATTTGATTTTTTAGTTTCCTTACAATGTTTGTAGTAACGATATAGTTGTTTGTGTTGATCACCTGCATAAATTTTATTCTCAATCAATAAAGAATTATTTTTATTGTCAGTGATAAATAAGTCTACTCTACCTCCATATTCATAGTCCTTAGGAATAGGACCAATATGTTTTTCTATCTCAACTCTGGCACTATTGGTATCTAATCCATTAAATTTAATTTCTTCTAAGAATAGTTCCAAAAATTTAGACCCTTCACCGTGTAAGGCATTTGGATTCAATAACTCACCAATAAAAGCTGAATGTGTTCTCGTCTCATTACTTGTTAATCCAATAATCTCAAATACATTAAACCTTTCTCCTGTTTTATCAAACTCTTCATGCCATTTGTTCCTTATAGCATTAACTTCTGATAATAATTCTTTAATTGGTTCTTCTTTAATTTCCATTTTTCTATTTTTTAATTTGCAAATATATCCTGCCTCATATAATTAAAACCTGTTTACTTTATACATCCTAAAATTATACTTATTCCCCATAAAGGCGTTAAGACGCCGAAAACGGCGGAAAATCAATTTGAGAGAATACGAGTCATAGATTAGAAAGTATTTCATGTTCCGAAAAAGAAAATAGGCACACAACTTTTGCTAGTTCTCCAAGGGTATTGTCCTTCTTCAATCCAATGATAAAATCCACTTCCTCGCCAAACTGTTGTCGCATTAGGTTGGTACATTCCTCTATTTCTTCCATTCGTATTGCATTTTGTTCACTTGCTTCAAAGCTCAAGAGTATCAACGTACACTTTTCTTTATTCACATAATGCAAGAATGGGGAATCAAGCACTTGTTCAAGCATGATTGACATCCTATCGGGCAGCGTACATTGTCCAGTCCCTACCGCCGAAAAAGCCCCACTTTTCAATAATGCTTTCACATCACTTGCATCTATTACTATTTCTCCCTGCTGATTAATAATACGATAGATGGCATCAAATGGCATCTTGAAAGTATAGGTAGATATTTCTAATGGGCTAAAGAAATCATCAAATATTTCGGATTCGTCCTCGTCAAAAATATCCCTGTAGAAGACAAAGGAGGCATCCACAAATGGTTTTAGCCCTGCAAAAGCATTGTTGGCTCGTATCGTATTCTGTATCCCTTCCCATTTCGGTGGCATGGCAATAATACACACTACAATTCTGCCTAGTTCCTTTCCTGCTTTGGCAGCTTCAAACACTGTCCGATTGCTAAAATCATCCCCAAGGTAAACCAATATATAAACGACTTCGCCGTCTGAATCTTGTATTTTGCTTTTTATCAATGGGATAGTGGGTAGTTCAAGGGTTTGAATATCCACACTGCTCAATAAATTTAGGTCTTCTTCATTTCTGGTGTATAAGTACAACAAATCAGAGGGAGGCAGATGGGAATTATCTAGATAAGAAGTATTTATATCCATTGCACAAAATCCAAATCCATTGTTTTTCAAGGAACTATATATATAGTCTAATACCATTATACTAGGACCTATTACAATTACAAGCCCATTGTTATTGTAACTTCTATTCTTATCTGTTTGACTGTTTTCAGATGTGTCAATTAATTTTTCCATGTTTACCTATTTTATATTTACAATACTGTTTGTGTTTTTTGTTTGCACTCACTCACCACCTTTCACTTTGCTTGTCTCAACCTTCAACTGAAAATCCACTTTTACATCAACCGATACAGTATCTATCTGCAAAATATCTTCCCAAGAGAGACCAGAGTGAAAAACAATGCAATGCATAGAGTAACAAAAATGAAATTTACTAAAGGGATGGCTTTGTGATGCTAAATAATTACCACTCCAGTCGTCCGTTAAAAAGAAACCATCTGTTTCTTTTGCAGATAAGTTTCTTCGCATAGTATAAATGGGTTTGCCTTGTTCTACCTTGTTTCTTTTGTTGCAATCCGAATTATCACTAAATACCTTGAGAACATAATAGAATTTATAA